>CASRZA010000109.1 GCA_949439935.1 uncultured Bacilli bacterium | reverse complement strand
TATGAAAAAATGTCGAAATGTTGAACAGATGTTCTGTTTTTGCCACTTTTTCATACGGTTTTGCATTTTTGCCATTTTCTCTTTTATACTAAACTTAATCTTTTGCAAACCTTTTTTACCAAAAAAACTAATAATAAAAGTTTATGAATATACCTAGTTAATTCCAATAAAAAAACCAGTCTAAAGACTGGCATTAACCTTTGATTCTAACTAAGAACTAAAAATTGTTAGGGCATCCATCATAAACATTACATACCACATTCTCTTCACAACAAGTATAACATGGTGCATAAGTATGTCTATAAATATGATGGTTTATAACTCTAGTATTTATAGGAACGATATGAGGTACTTCATGAACAAATTCTTTATGGCAAACTCTTTCTTGAGGACATTCTTGAACAGGAGGCATCTGGCATCCCATAGAAGAACATCCCATTCCCATGTTCATTCCACCCATATTCATTTCTGGCATCGCAGCGGGATAATCTGCATTCATGTTTGTACTAGAATACTGCATAGATTCAGAACTATAAGCCATAGGTCTGTCATAACATCTATTTCTAAGCATATAATACACTTTCCTTTCTAATGTATACTATGAATAATCTAAATAAATGTCTAGGTATTCGTCTAAATTTTATTCCCTTAAATACTTTATTATTGTTTTTAACAAAACTCTTAAAAAGGCATTTTCATATTCCCACTTGTAAGTTGTTTCATCATCTTTTTCATATTTTCAAATTGATTTAATAATTTGTTTATCTCTTCGACACTTCGACCACAACCCTTAGATATTCTTTGTTTTCTCGAGTGTTTTATCTCCTCGGGATGCTTTCTTTCGTACGGTGTCATCGATAAGATGATCGCTTCGATGTGAGCCATTTCTTTCGGATCTATTTGAACGTTCGCTAAACCGGCATTTCTTGCCCCAGGAATCATCTTCAAAAGATTCTCCAAAGGTCCCATTTTTCTTATCTGCTTAAAAGTGTTTAAAAAATCTTCGAGGTCGAACTTACCTCTTTGCATCTTCTTAGCTAAATCTGTCGCTTCGTCTATATCGATAGAGTCTTGTACCTTCTCTGCTATGGACAATATGTCACCCATGTCGAGAATTCTATCGGCCATACGTTTAGGATCGAATGTAGTGAGACCGTCCATCTTTTCGGAATCACCGATAAATTTGATCGGTACATTAGTCAAATGTCTTACGGACAAGGCAACTCCACCTTTAGTGTTTCCATCCATCTTCGTAAGTATCGCACCTGTCAATTTAAGTTTTTCATCGAAACCTCTTATGACGTTTATAGCATCTTGTCCCATCATTGCGTCAATTACTAGAAGTATCTCATCTAATTTAAAACTACTGCTTATCTCTACTAATTCATCCATCAACTTTTCGTCTATCTGCAACCTTCCGGCAGTATCTATTATTACAAAATCGTTTCTATTTTCTTTGGCGCTTTCCAAAGCATTTTTGATTATTTCAACGGGCTTTTTTTCTGTACCTTCATCATATACCGGAATGTTCAAGGATTTTCCTATCTGTTTAAGCTGATCGACCGCGGCAGGTCTATATACATCACACGCAACTAA
>CASRZA010000108.1 GCA_949439935.1 uncultured Bacilli bacterium | reverse complement strand
GTCGAAATTCCAGTGGTCAAGACATGTGGTGGAGAATAATTCGGATCAATGGAGATGGTTCGATTAGAATGCAGTATGATGGAGTAGGTGAACCAGGTTCTAACACGTATACGAGAGGTTTTGCTGTAACAAATCAGCCATGGAATTCAACAATTGATGATGCTAAATATGTAGGCTGGATGTTTGGAGGAACCGTTGGAAGTGCAAGTACGAGTAGAGAAGAAGCGCAAAGAAATGAGATAAGTTCAGAGATAAAGATAGCGGTAGACAATTGGTACAAAACAAACATAATAGATACAGGATATGGCGACTATGTCCACGATGCAATCTTCTGTAACGATAGAAGTATACCAGGAAAAAATATAACAAAATTATCGATAGACACTGGCTTAGGATATGGACAAAATCTAACAGGATATGGAGCTATGGGAAGATTCCGTACAGGAAATAATAGTTCAAGCCTAAGCGCGCATCCAAATCCACAGCCACAATTCACTTGTCCTCAAAATAATGATAAATTTACAGTAAGTGAAAAAAACAGTGGAAATGGAGTACTTACATATCCAGTAGGATTAATCACGACGGATGAGGTAGTAGCGGCTGGAAGTGGAAAATACAATACGGATAATACAAGTTATTACTTATATAAAGAAGGCATCTATTGGACGATTACACCACAGCTTTTGAGCTATCATAAAGTTACTGTTATGTTTGCTGTCATTGATGGACTTTTGTATGATTACCGTGGATATGATAGTAATTCGATCGCGCCTGTCATAAATCTCAAGCCTAAATACTTGAATCAGCTTCAAGGCGACGGAACTTTACAAAATCCATACTTTTTGAACTAAAAGAAGAGAACTGTGAGAAACCGGATTATCGGTTTTACAGTTCTCTAAATCTTTTTTCATTTCTTCCTCCTATACTGGAACTTTAATTATACCAACATAGTGATAATTAAAATACCCATTATTATGTCCGTTTATAAGGATTTGATACCTTTTTCTAGTGTCCTTTTTTTAGGATACCTTCTTCTTTAAATATCCATACTTATGGGTATATTATACTTAAGCCCTTACTCTAGCCCCTTTGCGTATCCCTCTTTCAGTTCCACGAATTCTTTTCTACCATCCTCCTTAAGTGCAGTTTATTTTTCTAATTCGAAGTCATAGTCATAGTCATTTCTGGTTTTATTTTATAATATAGAGTTTTAAATATTTTAAACTATTTTATGGAATGAGTTTTTCTTTTGTGTTATCATAATCACTAAATAATTGATCGAGAAATTTTTAGAAGAAACTGATTATCAAAATAAGGATAATGTTTCTAGTGATTATGGCTTATTGTATAAAGTAAGTGAGTTCTCTAGCGACTCGAGTGGTTTAGATATTAATCGTCACAATTAAGGGCTGTGAATATAGAGAGGATGTTGGAAATACTTATGAGTATCGCGTTCGAAGAAAGGACTTATGAATACTACGATAAAAATTACAATTTTTTGACTGGACGAGATATAAATAAAAGACTAGTGATGATTAGAAATTTGGAAAAAGTATTTGAGTCTTTAGATGATAAGAGAGAAATCGATTTTAATGATTACATGCTCAGATGGGGAAGTTATCAATTTTTGACTATTTCGGAGTAGGTTTTGAGTTTAGGTAAAAAAATAACTTGACAGAAAAAATCAGAGAATGTGGAAAA
>CASRZA010000107.1 GCA_949439935.1 uncultured Bacilli bacterium | reverse complement strand
TCGTCATCCCAGATGAGTTTATTCGAGTCATTAGGATGTGGCATAGATAATATGTTTTTTACGTCTCCATAATTGCTATGCCAAATATTAGAAGTCAAAAGATTAGCAAAACGTTCGTCATCCCAGATGAGTTTATTCGAGTCATTAGGATGTGGCATAGATAATATGTCTTTTACATCTTCATAATTGCTATGCCAAATAGTAGAAGTCAAAAGTTTAGCAAATCTAGGATCTTTCCATTCTGGCATTTCTAATATATCTACTACATAATTATAAGATCTTTCATATAATTTATCACAATTTAAATCTTCTCTTCCTATTTTCTTCAAATAGATATCTATCAATATTTTTTCTGTAGAGTTCATGTTTCGTCCCCCTTAATCGCATGATATTATAACACCAAAATAATAATTTTCCAACATATCTAATGGTAAAATGGAATCAAAAGCAAAAAAATAAACCTTTGATATAATAGATTGTGTACAAATACTAGAAATCAGGTGTTATTATGGGCATAATATCACAAAATTTTAGAAACGTATTAAAAATAAGCTCGAAAGTAAAATGAATTGTAACCTTTACAGGCTATTTGACAAATAGTTTGGGTAAGCTAGCTTTCTATACTAACAAAGATCAAGCTAGAAGAAGCGCTAGAAAAAGAATAACAGAAGTATCCAGATTAACTGATAATAATTTTCCATTTCTAGACAAACAGTCAACAACTGGCTTAAAGATTAGAAAACGAAGATTGTCTATGATAAAAATAAACCTGCCCCTAAAACTCTCTATAATATAGCTTATAAAAAGTTTGACGGTTTCTAAGGGAAAGATGGAAATATTATAGGTAAAGTGGTAACTCACATTTCTCGCTCTTTTTACACTTACTTGTTATTTCTCCTCCGCTACTTCTTGGCTCTAAAAAAGTACGTTTAAGTCGTACTCTTGTTGCATTCGCTTTCATCGAACGTCGTGGAAACTGTTCTGTTTTTTTTGTCGACTTTTATGGTCATCGTACACTCATCCAAGGAAAGAGACTTATTTCTTGGATCTTCGATCATATTCGTCGAACCTTCATTGTCGGGTACGATATAATCTGGCACTAATTCTTTCAGTTTAATTTTGCAAAATTGATCTGTCCCACTTTCAGAGTATACACATGGAAGCGTCGCAGATTTTGCAACTATCAAACCATAATTATCTTGACCGAATGTAGTCGTCATGGCTTCTAAAGTCGAAACTTTTGTTTTAAACGATTTTTCTCGCGCCTTTTTGCTCGATTCGCTTACTATCGGAGTGACTATCGTGAATAACAACGCAAGAATTATAAGCACGGCTAAAATTTCTACAATTGTAAAGCCTTTTTTCGATTTCATGGTATCATCTCTATTCTTCCATAATTTTATCACAAACAAGTATATTTTTCATCTTTTTTCTAAATATCGTCTGTTTTTTCTATTTCATAAAATATTTTTTCTAATTTGGTTTTTATTTGTTCCTGACTAAAAGGTTTTGCAATATATCCAACGAATCCTTCTTTTTTATATTTTTCCCTACTCCTTGCAAAGTATCTGCTGTAAGTGCTAAAACAGGGAAAATTATTTTTTTACAGAAGAAAGAAAGGGTGTAAAGTTTGTAACCAACGCAGTCAAAAGTAGTATTTTTTCAAGTGTATTAACTTTGTCTCAAAAAAACGATAATAAAAGCAAACCATTTGTTTACTTAGGTTTGCTTAATATTCAACTGGCGCCTGATGCGGGACTCGAACCTGCGACCTAACGGTTAACAGCCGTGCGCTCTACCGACTGAGCTAATCAGGCATTGC
>CASRZA010000106.1 GCA_949439935.1 uncultured Bacilli bacterium | reverse complement strand
AAGAAATCATCGAAGATATACTTAAGACAGACTCTATCACAGGTATGCTTAAGACACAGTTCAACTTACAAGAAGATTTTACTAGAGATGATATCATAAGTCTTTTATACTATTTTGGATATCTAACCGTTAAAAGCGAAGCTTTACTAGGTAAGACTTTATTTAAAGTTCCTAACGAAGTGATGAAGATGACATATGGCAACTACTTCATAAAATTGATGAAAGACATAGATGTCACCTTCGAAAACAAAGTACTAGACGAGGCGGTTTTAGAGATGATGGAAAAGGGCAGTGTCGCTAAAATGACAGAGTATATAAGTGAAGTCATGAATTCTATGGGAAATAGAATGTTCATGAACTTCGATGAAAAATATATTCAACAAATGTACTATGTTCTCCTCATGAATAGTAAAGAATTTACAGTCCACGAAGAGTACGAGTGTAGTGGAGGAGGATACATAGATCTATATTTTGAAGGAAACAGGGAAGTTACTCCATATGACATCATCGTCGAACTTAAATACATCAAGAAAGGTGAGAGTGACGTCAAAAAATTAATCGAGGAGAAGAGACTAGAAGGAATAGAACAACTGAATAGATACGATCTAGATAAAGATAACTTAAGAAAATACTTGGTAGTATTTGTCGGAAGAGAAGTAAAACTTTTAGAAGAAATAACAAAATAGTTCAACTTTGACACTTTATAGTGTCTTTTCTTCTGTAAAAAAGTCATGTTCTATTGAAAAAACGAATTCTATCTTGTATAATTGAAATAAGATAGAGGGAATGTAGATATGAATAAATCGATGAATAAAGTAATTAAATCTCACGTAATTTTAGCAGTACTTACAGTTTTTTCAGTAGTATTATTAGCCGGTGGTTTGACATATTCACTATTCTATATGGAAAACGGGAATACGACTAATCAAAAAATAGCGATCGGAGACTTGAGTGCCGATCTCTCCAGCGTCTCAGGCAAGATAGTTTTAAACGATCTTTATCCAGAGAGTGCTGCTGACATAACAGACGAGGATTTAAAGTATACGTTCACAGTGACCAACGATGGGGACTATCCTATAGATTTCGAGATCTATTTAAAAGATGCGACAGATACATTCTTAGCAGATTCGGCGAATGCCTCATACACTTCATATAAAAGAATTGCAAGCAATCATTATAAATATATCAACTATAAACTAGATGGCAAAGAAGCTTTTGCAAACGTAGCATCTATGGAGACAGAAGATAAGACTACGATCCTTAGAGGGTCATTACAACCTGGCGAACACGAAGATCATTATCTACAATTTTTCTTAGATCAAAGTGCTCCGAACGACATAGCAGGTTCGATCATATCCCTCGATATATATATGACCGCAGGCGTCAGTGGCGCGACCATGTCACAGCTCGAGAAAGATTTGGCTAATCTAGGAATAAAAATAAATCCAAATAATTCGATTAATTTTGCAAACCCTGCGACGACAGATGAGACAGCGGATGGCCTGTTCAGCATGGAAGACGATTATGGGGTGAGTTACTACTATAGAGGAACAGCCCCAAACAACTACATCAAATTTGGAAAGAACTCAAGTGGTCAAGATATGTGGTGGAGAATAATCAGATTCAATGGAGACGGATCGATCAGGATGCAGTATGATGGAGCAGGTACATCAGGAACTAATACATATACGAGAGGATTTGCCTTGACGAGTCAAAAATGGAATACGACATATGATGATGCGAAGTATGTAGGATGGATGTTTGGAGGATCGAATGGAACAGCGAGCACAAGTAAAGCTCAAGCGCAGACGAATCAAACGAACTCAGAAATCAAGACAGCAGTAGAAGCCTGGTATAAGAGCAACATAGTAGACACAGGATATAGCAACTACGTACACGATGCAATCTTCTGTAACG
>CASRZA010000105.1 GCA_949439935.1 uncultured Bacilli bacterium | reverse complement strand
TTACTTTGATCCCTAGTTCTACTAGTTTATCTTCTGTTGTCATCTTCTTTGTGCTTTCTGTAATATTGAACTTCGTTACAAAGTTTGCATTTATATCTGGCGTTTGATCTACGTCTGCTAAGTCTTCGAATGTGATCCTTAGTCTATATGTATACGTGTGACCTGCTGGGACTAAAAGATGATCCGCTAAGGCATGGCTTGATGCTGTCATACTTCTTGGGACTGTTGGACTTATAGTCTCTACTTTTTTCCACGTCGATCCTTCTTCGTCTGTCTTTTCTTCTAATGTGTAAGTCAACGATTCTTCCAGGTATGTGTTTATTAAATTGTCCCAACTTATCCTTGCATAGGTATCTATGGTTCCTGTATTCTCGAGTATCAGTTCTTTCTCGATCGTGTCTCCTAAGTTCCATGTTCCTTCTATGTTCTCAACAGTCTCGTCATTGTCTCTAAACGATAGAGATAACACTCCTGTGGTCGTTTTAAAGACTTCGTTTACAGGTTCTGTTGAACTAGAAACGAAGTACGCATAAGTAAGGGA
The DNA here is from genome assembly GCA_949439935.1 of uncultured Bacilli bacterium. GTDB lineage: Bacteria > Bacillota_I > Bacilli_A > RF39 > UBA660 > RUG11867. The sequence continues at coordinate 1,413 of CASRZA010000105.1, read as the reverse complement.
GACAGTCAATGCGACTATCGACACACACAATACCATTAACGATATAAGATTTTTTGAATTGTTTGTTTTTTTCACAAAATTTCCTTCCTTCTTTAGTAAAATTTGTTAAATTCTGTAATATTTCGACAAAATATGCGACTTTTTGAAAAAATAAAAATTTACAGGATCAACGTATAGACGTATTCTTTAGTTGACTACTCTATATATAAAATGTTAGCACGCACCTTTTGAAAATGCAAACATTTCGGCACTTATATTATGAGTACGGAAGGCTAAAAAAATTGATATCGTCTAGATACCAATTTAGTGAGTTTATTTAATTTTCTATAGATACTTGGAACATTTCTACTTCTACTGGTGTTTCTTGTCCAAACAGATCTATTAAAACATTTAATCTTGCATTATCTTTATCGATAGAATCAATTGCACCATACATTCCTGTAAATGGGCCTTCGATGATCTTAACTTTTGTACCGATTTCTAATTCTTTTTCGGCGTCGAGTCTCGTCATTCCCATATTTGCAAGAACTTTATCTATTTCTTGTGGTAACAACGGCGTAGGTTTTGCTCCTTTTCCGCTAGATCCTATAAATCCTGTTACTCCTGGTGTATTACGAACTATATACCATGCTTCGTCGGTCATTACCATCTCTACTAGAATATATCCAGGAAACATCTTTTTCTTTTTTTCTTTTTTACTTCCGTCTTTTAGTGTTTCGTATTCTGTAGTCTCTGGAACTATGACTCTAAAGATATAGTCTTGAAATCCCATAGATTCTGCACGCGCTTCAAGTTTTTCTTTTACTTTTGATTCGTGACCACTGTAAGTGTTTACTACGTACCATAGTTTTTCCATATTAACCAATCCATCCTTGTACTAAAGCGTATAAAAGGTCAAATAGTGCAGATATGCCTAAAAAGAATCCTGCCATGAATGCTACCATCAAGACTGATGCTAGAGAATATTTTACTACATTTTTTCTTGAAGGCCAAGTTACTAATTTCATTTCGTTACTTATTTGTTTGAAGAAACCTTCTTTGTTTTTATTTTCCTTTTTAGTTTTTTCTTTAACTTTCTTTTCTTTTTTATTTTCTTTATTTTTTTTCTCGTTATCCAATTTGTCGTTTTTGACGAGTTCAATTTCCTCTAGTCCATTGTCGACTTTTACGGTTTCTTTAGCCATTTAAAATCCCTCCAAAATAAAAACACCGCTTGTGTCTATATAAATGTTATCACATAACGCGATGTTTTGCAACTAGATTTTTTGCTTAAAATAACTGTGGAAAAATCGTTTTAGGAGGATACCTAAGTATCCTCCTAAAATCCTGTGTCTCTTTATTTCTGCTTTTCCTCTTTCGTAATCGCTTCGTTCTTGTGTTCGAAGTTTTCCAAACACTCGTGCTAATCTTCGA
>CASRZA010000104.1 GCA_949439935.1 uncultured Bacilli bacterium | reverse complement strand
GAATATATCTTCTCTTGATAATATGAGTCTATTTAGATATTGACTTACACAAAATGACCTCTGTAGCAGACCCAAATGAAGAAAAGAATTGTATTTGGGTCTTCAGTAGCAGACCTAAACGCATTTGAGAGAATTTATGTATTGAATTATTTTATGAAAGAATCGAGGTGATTTTATATTTGAAATGTAGAAATACAAGTTAGAACGAGTTTTGTTCTATGTAACTATAAATAATTTTAGGAAAAGAAAGGAAACACATGAGAGAATTAAAAATTGATCCAGAATTAAAAGATTTATTACCACCACTCACAGATGAAGAATACAAACAGCTTGAAAAAAACATCCTCGAAAATGGTTTTGATCGAAACTTTCCAATTATGGAATGGCATGGATATATAGCGGATGGTCATAATCGCTATTCAATTTGCAAAAAACATAATATTGAACCAGTAATTGGAACCATTGCTTATGACACCAAAGAAGAAGTTATGGAATGGATGCTTGATATTCAGCTAGGAAGACGTAACCTCTCTCCTATTCAGAGAATTGCTGTTGCTGAAAAATATAGACCAATTTATGAGAAAAAGGCAAAAGAAAATCAAGGTGCACGTAACGATTTAAAAAATAACATTCCACAAAATCTTGGGGAAAGTGAAAAGAAAAAAGCAGCTAAGGACAGAGAAGTAAACAGTAAATTAGCAAAAGTTGCTAATGTTAATCCTGAAACTTATCGTCAGGCAAAACGTGTTTTAGATTCAGAAAATGACGATTTAAAACAACGAGTTTTATCAGGTGCTACTTCCATAAGTGCTGGCTATAAAGAACTTGCACAAGGTAAAAATGAAAAAAAATCAAATACAGATAGAGAAGTAAATAATGTATCTTCTACTGCTACAAAATCAGCCACACCAAAGACTCAGATAAGCGAAGAAACCAAACAGATTTGTGCTGATCTGAAAACAGAAAAGACAAAAGAATACCTTGATTCTATTTGGGATTATAAAATTGCAATCATTGAATGTATGAATGCTGATTTTGAGATGTATTATGACGGATTCGTAAGTATTCTAAATGATATGGAAAATCGTGTAACAAAAAAAGAATTAAATGAGTGTATTAAAAATGCTGAAATTATAGTAGAAAAAATGCTATTTGCTATTGAAGAAGCAAAAAAAACAACAATTAAAACGGAGGAATAAAAAATATGAAGTTAAAAGAAGTATTAAAAGCAAGCGGTAAGTCTGGAAAAATTAAGATTGAACGGAAAAGTGTACCTATTGATAAACTTGACTCTATGTTGAATTATCAACGAGATATAGACATGGCTTTTGTAGAAGAAAAAAGTCGAGATGATGTTTTTAGAGAAAGCGAAGTTAGTGTTGTACTTGTCAGCGTCAGACCAGACGGATCAATGAAAGTTTGTGATGGGCAGCATACTATCGCCATTCTAAAGAGACGTGGATATACCATGGTTCAGTGTGAACTCAGATATGGATTAACAGAACAGGAAGAAAATGACTGGTTTAATATTGAAAATACTAAGCGCAGAGGACAATTAAGGAAACGTACTTTGACAGCACAGATTAATGGTACATATGAAAACAACAAAGACGAGCAAGATTTTAATAATTGCGTCAAGTCTCTTGGATTTAAACTAGATATTTATGGTGAAGAATCTGGAAATGATTTTAGAATTGGGTGTCCAGCTAAATTGCTAGGAATTTATAAGGAATATATCAGTAATGAAAAAAAAGAAGAATTTATTGAATGCCTAGATATAGTGAAATCTTGTTTTAATGGCGATCCAGTTTCTCTACATTGGAGTTTTTTACGAGGAATGTTTGATTTTTATGAAACTTATTTAGATAAGTTTGATAGGAAACGATTAATTGAAGTATTATCTCGTGAAAATATTCGAGATATCAAAAAGGATGCAGAGTCAGATATTCGTACTAAAAAAACTTCTATGAAATATGCAAAGTTATTTGTAGAAAAATACAATTACAAACTTCCTAAGAAGAACCAACTGAAAATGAGCAAATTAGACGATTAGGCAGGTGATAACTTGCCTAACTATGTAAAGATACCACGAGAAATAATCTACAACAAAGAACTTGGTGATAAGCGAGTAAT
>CASRZA010000103.1 GCA_949439935.1 uncultured Bacilli bacterium | reverse complement strand
TATAAAGAAATGAGCAATTTACCTAGTAATTTTAAGGATTTACAGATCGATTTACTCTCCTATGGGGTAGATAACAATTCGATTTTGAACGTATTTTATTATAAGGATGAAACGGGCAAATATGTCGAATACCGAACAAGGGATTTGGTAAGAGAAGAAGAAGAAAAAATTGAGGTCGTCTCTGTTGGAGAGGAAGTAAATGGTTTTAGACGCGTGATGTTTTCGAATGGGAAAGTAGGATTTCAAGATAGGGAAGGAAACGTTTTGCAGTATAGATTTAGTATTGCAAGCGATTTCAATGAGTATGGTTTCGCGATGATTGGAACTTCAGATGGTGTCACTTGGATTAATCGAGAGTTTAAAAAGCTAACTTCGCGTGGAAGTTGGACTATCCTTGAAGATAAGTTTGCCTTACTTCCTACTGGAGTTTCAGAATATGTGAATGGGCTTTCGATCATAAGTTTTAATCGTCGCTCAAAAAGACAAACATTTGTCCTAGATACGAACGGTCAAAAGGTCGTATTTAGAGATAGTAAAAGGGATTTAGCAGTAGAATTCGAAAGTCAAACTGATACTAGATCGAGCTTAGCGGAGGATGGTTATCAAATCACCTCTAAGGGTATATTTTTTGCAAATGGAACTTTTATGATGTTCGAGGATTTGGTAGATCTATCTGAAATTAGAGAAGTTCTTGGAAATTTGGGTTCGAGCGCTTTTGAACAAGAAAAACTGAGAGATGGTAAACGTGTATCTTTGATGCCAAATGCTTCTAAGAGCAAATAAAGTTGTATAGTATGGAGAGAATTAATTTGCATTTTTTTTAAAGTATGCTATAATACCATTGTATTTAAATTTCTATGACGTGCGATATTCGTCATGGCGGAAGGAGATAAGTATAAATGAAGAAGAATATTCATCCAGAATATAAGGATTGTGTCGTCACTTGTGACTGTGGAGCAACGTTCAAAACTAAGTCTACTAAAGAAGAAATTCACGTAGAAGTTTGTAGTGAATGTCATTCATTTTACACAGGAGCTCAAGGTAAACACAAGAGAACTGGAAATGTAGAGAAATTCAAGAAGAAATATAATTTAAAAGACAGTGAAAACTAGTCTTTTTTCTTTATTTATGATAGAATGTTATAAGATAGGTGGGTAATATGGGAAAGGTAAAATATTTATTTAAAAGAATTTTTAGAATGAACTTTGCTAACTTCTTTAATACGATCAATGAAGTAAATAAGAAATCTGGCAAGCCTAAAATTTGGATTTTCTTTGATTGCATATTCTGCGGTTTTAAATATCAAGCAGGGTATGTGGACTATCAATTGTTTGAAATGTATAAGATGAATCAGTCGGAGAGAAAAACTATCATCACTAGAGGTATAAACAACGAGATAATGAAAAAATATAACGACAGAGAGTATTTTAAATATTTCAACGATAAGGCCCTTTTTAATGAAAGATTTGATAAGTACCTACATAGAAAATGGTTATATTTGACTGATAACAATTATCGAGAATTCTTAGATTTTTCTAAAGGGAAAAAGTCTATTATAGTCAAACCTACCGTGGGTTCTTGTGGAAAAGGCGTCGAGAAAATAGAGTTAGATGACAAAATAGATTTAGAAGATTTATATCAAAAGTTGATGGAAGAAAATACGAGATTAGTAGAGGAAGTGGCCGTTCAATGTAAAGAAATAGGAAAATTTCACCCAAATAGTATAAACACAGTTAGAGTAGTGACTTTGAAAGGGGAAGTAGTTGTGGCTTTCTTGCGAATTGGCAATATGGGAAACGTCGTAGACAACTTTAATCATGAGGGATTGGTTGCACCTATAGATATCTCAGATGGGACTATTAAATTCGTGGCGATAGATAAAAAACATAATGAATATGAGGAGCATCCATTTACGAAAGAGAGAATCGTGGGAGAAAAAATCCCGAGATGGAGCGAAATAGTAGTATTATGTGAGAAAGCAGCTCAGGAGATCCCTGAGATCGGATATATTGGTTGGGATGTCTGTGTTGGAGAAGAAGAAGTATTCTTGATAGAGGGTAACGAATTTCCAGGTCACGATCTATATCAGCTGCCACCTCATAGGAATGGAAATATCGGATTGTTGCCACTTTTTAAAAAGATAATGGAGGAAAATAAATGAAAAAATTGATTATTGCTACAGATCATAA
>CASRZA010000102.1 GCA_949439935.1 uncultured Bacilli bacterium | reverse complement strand
CATATTTAACTAAACTAGTTTTGTATTTGTCTGTGATACTGTAGTCTATCTTCAATGGGCTCGTCTTAAAATTTCTCAAATTTACTTCTTCTACCATCTTTTCACCTCCGTTCTTTTTAAAATTTCTATACCCTATCTTTTATTCTTTCTTACGAGGGATTTTTATACCCCTCTACTATTATTATTCCGGATAACTTTCATTTTTCTCTTTTTTTTATGAAAAAATTTTAAAGATGATGAATAAAAACAACTTTTTTCACAAAAAAAGCCAAAAGATATTTCAATAGATCTTCGGCTTTAACAAATATCTCTCAACTTAAACTTCACATTTAGGAAGTAATGAAGATACCCTACTTCTTGTATGACTAGATGAAAACTCTTCATCTGTCAAATTAAAATAAGAATACACGTCATATTCGTTGTCGTTCCAAGTTAGATCGACATTATAGTATACACCTGCTATATTTATGATATTCCAAGCATGATTGCCCTCCGCATCGCCTGTAACATAGTAAGTAGGAACTCCCAAAATTATCATTATGTGTTGAAAAGCTCTCGCATATCCAGCACATACAGTCTTTTTATTTACTATGGCACTATAAGCGGACTGGTTTAATTCGGCCTTTTCGTCGTACTCGATCATGCCGATCAACATATTATGTACGTATCTCTCTTTTTCATAATCGTTCTCTAAATCTTTTGCATAACTTACTATTTCATTTACGACTTTTTCAAATTCAGCGTTAGCTTGCTCAAAATATTCGATCGTATCGTTGAAATTCAAAATGACTTCTGTACACAAAAGATCATCTGTATATCTGTATTCAAACGACGAATCTAACCAAAATAACTCTGGATGATCGTTATATACTGCCTCCATAATTCTTTTCATTTGCTCGACAGACACCTCTTCCAAGGGTTTAAATGAAGTATTTCGCTTTTTGGCATTATCATAAACTTGATTATAGATCGTTTTTTCTTTCTCTTCTAGCATTTCAAAGTAAGGATAAAAAATTACTTTCGATCTGTTCAAGGGTTCTACGTCTTCTTTACTAGAATCGTTTTCTTTTTTATCTACTAAAACGTTATTTTTGTTTTCATGGACTACTTTATTTTCTTTAGAAAAAATGTCTTTTAATGTATATCCACCATCGATATACTCCATCACATCGATGGCTATAAAACCTATAAATGCCCAAAACAAGATCGTCAACACCGCACTACAAAGTTTATTCATAATTAAATCACCACTATTCTATTTTATGTTTTACTCAATTATCGAATTCTGACATAATACTTTTATTGATTCAATTATACCAAACAAAATGACAAATTACAAAATTGTAATTTGTCAAAATTTCATATTATTGTTACAGCAAAATATAAACTTAAGACTCCGTCAAAAATTCATTAGTTCAAATGTTTGGCAGAAAGTATGGGTTCTGTAGAGTTCCATCTCCTTGAAGTCGATTTAAGTAATCAGGCTTAAGATTTATAACAGGCGCGATCGAATTACTATCATATCCACGGGGATCATATAAATGTCCATCATAGACAGCAAACATAGTAGAAATTTTATGATAGCTCATAATTTCTGGTGAAAATGTCCAATAAATTCCCTCTTTATACAGATAAAAATTTGTATTGTCAATATTATATTTTCCACTTCCGGCTGCTACTACTTCATCGGCTGTGATAAGTCCTACTGGATATGTTAAGTTTCCATTTCCTCCACTCTCTGTTCTCACCGTAAACTTATCGTTATCTTGAGGACAGGTGAACAGTGGTTGAGGATTTGGATGCGCACTTAAATTCGGACTATTATTTCCTGTTCGAAATCTTCCCATCGCTCCATATCCTGTTAAATTAGTTCCATATCCTAAGCCAGTATCTATTGTCAAGTTTGTTATGTCTTTTCCAGGAATACTTCTATCGTTACAGAAAATTGCATCGTGAACATAACTACTGTATCCTGTATCTACTATGTTCGTTTTATACCAGTTATCTACCACTATCTTTATTTGTGAATCTGTTTCATTCCTTTGGGCCAGCTCTTTTGAAGTACTTGCTGATCCATCTGCTCCACCGAACATCCATCCCACATGTTTAGCATCATTAGATTTCGAATTCCATGACTGATTTGTCAGGGCAAATCCCCTTGTATATGTATTAGTTCCTGATGTGCCTACTCCGTCGTATTGCATTCTCATCGATCCGTCTCCATTGATCCGAATTATTCTCCACCACATGTCTTGACCACTGGAATTTCGAC
>CASRZA010000101.1 GCA_949439935.1 uncultured Bacilli bacterium | reverse complement strand
GTGGAGTAGAATCAGTAAACTACAATAACGTAAGACCTCAATTCACATGTCCACAGAAGAATGACAAATTCACAGTAAGTGCAGAAAACGGAGGAAATGGAAACTCAACATATCCAGTAGGATTGATCACAGCAGATGAGATAGTCGCGGCAGGAAGCGGAAAGTATGCAATAGCAAATAGTAGTTATTACCTAAACAAAGGAAGTTGGTACTGGTCGTTCTCGCCTAACAATACTCCTAACGCTTACGTGTTCTTTGTCAATTCTACCGGTGACTTGAACCGCTACAGTGTGGGCACCAGCGTTGCGGTCGCTCCAGTAATCAATCTGGGTGCCGAATACCTAGATAAACTCCAAGGAAACGGTACTATCAATAATCCATACTTCCTTAGCACCGGTCAGTTTTGACTGAGTCTCATAAAATAGGGAATAAAAACGGGATAAAGGTAGCTCTAGACTTTTAAAAATTATAAAGAACCACTTAAAATAGGGCGATTTAACCCTATTTTTACATGACCAAAAACCTCAGTTAGAAAAAAGAATCCAAGACTCATAGGCTTGTTCATCATCTGTTTTATTAGAGATAAAGATAGATTTAGTGGAAGAGATTAGAGATTTTCTTTAATATCAAAATACCAAATAAAGTATTATAAACCTAAAAGAAGTTCGGTTCTAAGCCATTTGCAAAGAAACGATCACTCTCTGTGACCGCCTATTTTTTTATTACGTTCGATTATAGTCGAATCTTTAAGAAGGTTCGAAGCTTTGATGATAGAATTTTTACCATATTTATTCTTTATTTTGTCTACGGCTTCGTCTATATTTTCTTTTTTTACTTTTTCTTCAAAGGATTCAAACAGATTTAATTGTTCGAGGTTGTCATCTTTTAGTCCCCCTAAACTGATGCTTACCTTTCTGATAGGATAGTCTTCGTAAAATTTTTGAAACATGGTATTGCACACTTCATAGATGATGTCTTTATCTTTGGTAGGTGTTGGCAGCTTGCGAGAATGATAGAAACCTCCTCCATAGGTTTGAGAATAGCCGATGCCGAAGCCTATAACACTTGTTCTTTTATGATTTTTACGAAGTCGGAATGTTAATACTTCTATCATTTCTCGAACGATTATCTGGATATTTTCGTCGTCATAATCTTTAAAGAGTACCTGGCTATGACCGTAAGATTTATCCTTTGGGCTTGTGTTGAAGTCTCCGATCCTTGCGAGATCTATACCGTTCGCGTGGTTCCATAATTCCTCTCCCATGATACCATATTTATTTTTAAGTTTTTTTACGTCATAGTGAGCCAGATCTCCTATGGTGTGAATTCCTAAAAGATTTAGATTTCTCTCCATACGCCGACCGATCCCCCAAAATTCACTAAGCGGAGAGATCGGCCACATTTTATTCGGAATATCTTCGTAAGTCCATTTCGCTATGCCGTCTTTGGTATGCTTAGCTTCAGTATCCATGGCAATCTTGGCGATCAACATGTTAGGACCGATACCAGCAGAACTTAAAAGTCCCGTTTTTTCATATATGGTATCTATAATCTTTTTTGTCAGCTGATAATCTGTTAAATTATAAAGTTTTAAATAGTCGGTCACGTCGAGAAAACTCTCGTCGATAGAATAGACGTGAATATCTTCTGGACTTACAAAGTCTTGAAATATAGAAACTACTTTTTTACTATATTCGACATATTTACTCATTCTAGGTGGAACGGTCGTATATTTTATATTAGATGGAATTTCGTATATTCTCGTTCGCGAACCGACACCTAAAGATTTCATGTAAGGTGTCACAGCCAAGGTCATCGCGCCATTTCTATTCGGTTCTGCGACGACGAGAGGAGTCGTAAAGGGGTCTAAGTTGCGTTCGACGCATTCGACAGTTGCAAAGAACGATTTCATGTCGATCACGACGATGTTTCTTTTGGGTAGAGAATCGTAGTATATCATCAATTAGGCCTCCTTTTTTTATTATACAAAATTATTTTTTTTAAATCAAATTTTACACAACAAAAAGACAGGCTTTCTAGCACTCAGCCCTCTAATCAAGGTAGCTAGGTAGGACTGTGAAGATTAAGTCTGTCAGTCATATTATGCATATAATTTCAAAAAATATGTATATAATTTGCAGATTTTGTAAAAAAGCCGATTTTAAAAAAATATCGATAGTAGATGGAAACTCAAAAGAGGTTTTTTTCGATGCAAAAATACAAATATTGGGCAAAAAAGCAAAGAAATCGACCGAAATCGGACAAATTATGAGAAAAATGAAATTTATCCGGAATAATA
>CASRZA010000100.1 GCA_949439935.1 uncultured Bacilli bacterium | reverse complement strand
CCCTGTGATCCTATGATTTTGTAGAATGGGATAACATAGAGCATGCCCAGTATTTTGGTTATTATAACCGCTATAGTGGCGATTACGGCTCCTTCTACAAAACTGTTCTTTTTCATCTTATCACTAACTTTCGTAGACGATCATCGCAGAAAAACAGTAGATCTGTTCTTCTCCACATGTACTTATAGCGACGTTATACTTGATATCGATCAATTCTGAGGTGAGGCCACTTAAAAATTCATTGACAGATGCCTCTAAGTCTTTCTCATGACTTTCGTCGAATATTTTTACTTTCATATTTATCACCGAATAAAGTATAGCGCATTTAAAAGGCGAAAATTGTCTAAATTTGTATCATAATCATTATACTTTATTATTTTTGCTTTTACAATATTTGGGGCGTTTTGAAAGACATTGACTTTACGGTTGATGGATATCACATTATTTTGTCATGATCGAATTATCGAAAGATTTTACGATGGAATCGTATTTGATTTTTAACGTTTTGTAATCGACGAGTAGTGATTCATCCAATTTGGAAAAAGGAATTATAGAAAAATTTTTGTTGTCTACTTTAGAATAGGTATAGACTAGTTGTGTATTTAAATTTGTAAGTTTTATCTCTGAGCGATCTTCGACGGTCGTCTTTATGATATCTACGTTTGCTAACAACCCTATCCTTCTCGCATAATCGTCTTTGGTCGACTGACTAGATATGAGATTGCCGAGAGAATAAATGACAAGGGTGTCGTCTATCCATTCGATCGGTTCGATCACGTGAGGGTGCGTTCCGATTACGATATTTGCTCCGAGACTCGAAAGATATTTTGCTATTTCTTTTTGATCTGACGTGGGAATATGTCTGTACTCTTCTCCCCAATGCATGGATACTAAGATGACATCTGCTTTATTCTGTACTTTTTCGAAATCTCGTTTGACTCTTTCTGGCGTGTAGATGTTTACGTAATAGTCGTTTGGACTTTTTAAGTTGTTCGTGGAAGTCGTGTAGCTTAAAAGAGTATATGTGATACCGTCCATTTCCATTATCTTTGGCGTTTCACTTTCTTCTTTCGTACAGGAACTTCCTCCAGTCATTATTCCAGGAAAACTATTCCAGAAGTTGCACGTTGCGAATATGCCTTTTTCTCCTTTGTCTAAGGTGTGATTATTTGCTAGATTGACGAGATTAAATCCTAGATTTACCATCGTCATTCCGAAGTCTTGGGGAGTAGTAAATAAAGGATATCCAGAAAAGCCTAATTTCTGGTCTGTAAGCACTGTCTCTTGATTGTAAAAAAGTAAATCTGAAGAACTTATTTCACTGACGAGCGGTTCGAACATTTTTCGGAAATCGTACTTTCCATCTTTATAAGCATCTTTATATATATTAGGACTTACCAGTGCATCTCCCGTCATCGTGAGAGTTAGTTTGGTACTAGTTGGTACATATTCGTCGACAGTCACGTTTTTAAAGACTTGCGTGTCGCATGCGCATAAAAAAAAGCATATCGTGAGTATAAATATTTTTTTCATACTCAATTATATGCTCAATTGCGATCGGTATATTCGGCTCTGCTCTCTTTTAAAAGTCTTTCGTGAATTCCCGGTTCGACTATGTTGATGGCATTTATTGCATCTTCTAGGCTCTCTTTAAAATTGCCTTTGAAAAATAGAGTTTCTGCTTTATTTAGGCCCTGATTAACTCTCGGGTTAGTCGAACGATAACGGTTTCCATAAACTATAGCATGTTCACTCATCGAAGCAGTTCTGATAGTTTCGTTGGTAGTTTTATACAATTTTAACGTTAGATCTCTTGCAGTATCTACTCGCGTATTTAGAACTTCGACTTCCATAGGTCTTTTCTCGAGTTCTTTTATCATGTCGTTGATAGCTTCTGTCGCCTCTGATAGTTCTACGTAGTATCTTTTTGGCACGATCGGAAGCTTGTATGAGTTTATCTTTTCTTTGCTTTGATCGAGCAGATCTTTTATTTCTTCCAATTGGTCTTTTGCGCGATTTTCGTCTTCTCTATATCCGTTGATTACCCTTAACATCGCGTCTAAATTATTTTCAACTTTGATGAGACGACCGTTCAAAACTTGGAGTTCTCTAGACAATTTAGAAAAAGCAAAATTTCTAGAACGAGCATTTTCTATTATGACGTCATAATCTTCCATGATGCCTTTTATCGTCACTTCGAGGATATTTAAACCTCTTAGACTTTCATCTTGAATCTCATAATCTCTTTTAATATCGTCTATCTTAGCGTTTAAATTAGAAGAAATTTTGTATAATTTCTTCGCTTTGGTCGCGATTACGTTCCCGAGTTCTGTAAATTCTTTTTTGGCTAATCGCTCTTTGTCAAAATCGTTGT
>CASRZA010000099.1 GCA_949439935.1 uncultured Bacilli bacterium | reverse complement strand
AAGCATACGACCACGTGGAAGATATGATCGAAGGAAGGCTCATGATCGAAAGAGAACTAGCCGAAGAGAAAATTGAAAAAGCTGAGAAGCAAGTACAAAAAGCTCGTGAAGAGAAATATGAAACAGCAAAGAACATGTTCAATAAAGGAATCAACCTCGATACCATAATCGAATGTTTTAAGTTCTCTCAAAAAGAAATTGAAAAATTGAAGTTGATGTTGTAAAGTCAATAAAGAGAGTGGTCTTCTCTTTTTTTCATAGCCAAACTTATATTTTTGACTTTTTTGCCTTTTTTTGCTAATATACAACTAGAAAGAGGGGTAACGATGTCTAATAGAATTAAAAAAATAATAGTAAATTCTCTTACTATTTCGCGAATTTTAGGGGCATTCGCAGTGCCTTTCATATTTGCTAAAATAGATACGACTTTCTTAATTATTCTCTTGGCTGTACTTTTCATAACAGATTTTTTAGACGGTCTGCTCGCGCGTCATTGGCACATGTCAACAGTCGGTGGATCCTTATTGGACCCATTAGGCGATAAAGTACTCGCAATTTCTTGCCTATTTAGTCTGATCAATATCCATATCGACTACGTCATTCTATTGTTACTAGAAGTTTGTATTTCTATTTTAAACATTTACAGGACTCTTCACGGGGAAACTGTAAAGTCGACTATGAAAGGAAAGATAAAAACTTGGTTTTTGAGCTTATCGATAGTAGTAGGCGCTATCCAGTTGTTTAATCCAAATTTGATAAACGATATAATAGGCTTATTCGGTGTTGAAACGACAGCTTTTACGGTCAAGGAGAATGTGGTATTCATCTTTCTTATATTGACAGGAATCTTTGAAATATTTGCTTTTTTGGGTTATTTAAGTGAAACCATCAAAAAAAGAGAGATTTATAAGAAGAAGATCGAATTTAAAACGATTAAAGAGATATTCTATAGACTGTTCGACGAGAAAAGATATAAAGAAGACGTAAATAAACCATTATTAGACATAATAAGAAAGGAGGCATAAATATGTTTGTAGATGAAGTAATAGTAAAATTATACGCTGGTGCCGGAGGAGACGGATGTACTAGTTTTAGAAGAGAAAAGTGTGAACCGATGGGAGGACCAGATGGGGGCAACGGCGGAAAAGGTTCAAGTATCATATTTGTAGGAGACAGAAACCTCAAAACTTTGGTCGATTTGAGATATCATAAGATAATAAAAGCCTCAAAAGGAATAAACGGCAAGGGATCTAATAAATATGGTGCCAACAGCGAAGATATAAAAATAAACGTCCCATTAGGAACGACGGTCATAGATGAAGACACTAACCTCGTCATAGCGGACATCATAGAAGATAAACAAGAAGCAATCATAGCTAAAGGAGGTCGTGGTGGTCGTGGAAACAGAGCCTTCGCCACCCATTCTGACCCAGCCCCAGGTTTTAGTGAAAAAGGCGAACCTGGTGAAGAACGAGTTGTCAAATGTGAACTTAAAATGATCGCCGACGTCGGCTTGATTGGACTACCGAGTGTCGGAAAGAGTACGATTTTGAGTATGATCAGTGGTTGTCATCCAAAGATAGCGGCCTATCATTTCACGACACTAAGTCCAAATATCGGAGTAGTTAAACTTCAAGACGGCCGAGTCTTCACGATGGCAGACCTACCAGGACTCATAGAAGGTGCAAGTGAAGGCGTAGGTTTAGGTCACAAGTTCCTACGTCATGCGTCGCGTACAAAGATCCTCGTTCACGTCCTAGATATGGGAGCGGAAGAGGGTAGAAATCCTATCGAAGATTACGAAATCATCTCTAAAGAGGTCCAAAAATACGACGAAAAAATGCACAAAAAGACAGAATTGGTAATCGCCAACAAAATGGATTTGCCTGACGCTCAAGAGAACCTAAAAGCCTTCAAAAAGCACTATCCAAATTTGACAGTATATGAATTAAAAGCTGCTCTAAACGAAGGGTTCGAACCCTTACTCAAAGACTTGGCAGATATGCTCGAAAATTTAAAGACAGAAGATCTTTACGATGAAAACGAAATGGAAGATCATGTGCTTTATAAATTTAAAGAAGAACTTCCTTTCAGCATAACTAAAAATGACGATCTATGGATCATAAGTGGAGATAAAATCGAAAAGCTTTTCAAAATGACGCGCATAGAAAACGAAGAAGCTGCCTTAAGGTTTGCTAGAAAACTCCGTGGCATGGGTGTCGACGAAGAACTAGAACGTCTCGGTGCCAAAAGGGGCGACGAAGTTAAAATCATGGATTTCATATTCGAATTCAAAGAATAAAACATAAAAGTGTAAAAGGTTTACAGTTTGTTGTAAACCTTTTATTGTGCTCCCCTTAAATAAATGATAAAATTTATGTAGAATACAAAGGATATGGTAGATATGGATAAAGAAAAAA
>CASRZA010000098.1 GCA_949439935.1 uncultured Bacilli bacterium | reverse complement strand
TAGTTATTCCAATCTCCAAATTTTCCTATTTTTTTAGAAAATACCTAAACTCAAACAATAGATGACTATATTAATTATTATAATTATGATAGAATTAAAGTGAAATTAAAGGGACTGTCTCCTGTAAATTACAGGCTACAACCCTCTAATTAGAAACTATTTATAAACTGTCCAACTTTTGGGGTTCAGTTCAGCTGGAGTTATTTTTTTTCTATAAAATATTTTGGATAATAATGTATCTTTCTTGCATATTGTAAACATACGATAAATCTTCTTTTCAAAGAATTATCTTTCTTATATTTTAAAGTATGAAATACTTCTTTTTGTTTTTTTAACAGATTAACCTTCTTTAAAATCTTCTCATTTTTTACATATTTTCTAACCAACACCATAGGTACGTTGAGCCAAAGTGCTTCTCTTTCATTTCCGATGTGCTCTTGAAGGTCATCTTTTACTAGGTCCTCGACGAAAGCCCGTTGGATAGAGGCGCCTCCGCATGTCGTCACATAAGAACTTCTTCCTGGACGAGGATTTATCTCGAAAAGATAATATTCTCCAGTCGGTTCGTCGATCTTTATGTCGAAATTCGCTGCACCTGTAAATTTGATGTCCTCTAAAAAAGTCTTGATCTTATCCATAATAGGAACGATGCCTTCAATAGATATGATCGCAGCATAATTTCCAAAAGTAGCAGGGTGGTATTCTTCTAAAATAGGTTGATTTAAAGACATTACTTTAACTTTGCCCGATCTATCCGAATAGACGTTCAAGACTCTCATATTCGTATCGTCGCCTCGGACGAATTTTTGTATTAAAAGTTCACCTTGATAAGAAGATTCGTATACTGCTTCGATCTTGTGAACTAATTCCTCAAAGCTATCTATGAAATAAACTTTTTCTTTTTCGTCAAAAGAAGCCTTCAAATATTCGATAGAATTAGAATTATTAGGTTTCAAGATGACCGGATAATCGAAATCGATAGTCTTGACTTTCTTCTTATAATCGGTCGGAGTAACAGTTATAGTTTTAGGATAAGGTAAGTCATATTTTTCACAGATTTTATAGAAACTAACTTTGTCGTTGAACTCCTTCAACTCGTCATAACTTATGAATACGTTCTCGTAGTCCTTGAAACTATCTCTAGCTTTAGAACATACCTCCATATAATAATCAGAACAAGGTACTATAAAAATTTTCTCATACTCTTTTTTTAACTTCTTTCCAAGAGTACACAGAGTCTCTACGAAATGGTCATAGTCGTGCAATTTAGGATCGACTACGATGTCGATGATCCGAGAATTTTTACAAACCTCTAATAGGGTAGTAGTAAGCGCGATCGGAACGACGCCGTATTCGTTGTGTAAATATCTAGCAAAACCATAGGTATTCTCGTCACAACCTAATATAACTGCCATAAATTCTTTTTTCAAATTAACCACATCCTTAAAAAAATTATACTACAAAAATGTGTAAAGTCAAAAAAGTTTTTTATGTAAGTTTAACATTTATACGACAGTAAAAATATCAAAATCGCTATAGCTACTTAGTTGTCGGAAAAAACTTTTTTAAACACGTGTTCGCCTACGAAAAAAAGTTAGTAAATATTCGTAAAATACTATTCCATTTTGAAGATTATTTTGCTACAATTAATTTGTGTAAAAAATAGAAAGAAGTGAAGTTTATGGCAGGGGCATTGGATAGATTTTTAAAGAAAGTGAACTTCACTGAGACAGAACCTTTCGAAAATACAGATGTAAAAAGAGTAGTAGCCCACAAACTCGACAACACGTGGACTATTTATATTGCCAACCCGCGCCCTTTAGACGTCGAAGTCATCTCCAAACTGAAAGCGATCTGCAAAGAGGGTTTCGAGAACGTCAAAAGAGTCGACATCGAAGTAGAAAATGATGCTTTCACGGACGCAGACACTCTTTCATATATAAAATATTATATGGACATATTGAGCACCAAAAGTCCGGCTTTAAAAAGCCTAAAGGGCAACGAAATTACAGTAAAGGACAACCTTATCAAAATAGAGGTAACCAACCTAGTCGAATCTAATTTGATAAAATCAAAAAAAGACAAAATTTTAAATTGGTTTACGAAGATGGGTTTCAAAGATCTAACTATCGAGACGGTCACGAACGACGAGAAGAGACGTCGCGTCAAAGAAGAGATTAAAAATGCCAAAGCAAAAGTCGAAGAATTAGTTAAAAAACCGACGATCGCATACGAAGAAAAGAAAAGCGCACCTGTCTTAGAAATAAAGGGAACAGCACTCTTCGGTGTTCCGTTCGACGATGCCAAGATAGTACCGATCGCAAGCATTCAAGAACCGAAAAGAGGGACTTGCATCTGTGCTTACATAACCGAAATTCGTGCGATCGAATCCCAGAGATCGGAATACAAGATCTTTACGATCAAAGTGAGCGACGGGACGACGCCGTTCACGTGTAAACTCTTTACGACGGACGTAAACGTC
>CASRZA010000097.1 GCA_949439935.1 uncultured Bacilli bacterium | reverse complement strand
TTTCCACATTCTCTGATTTTTTCTGTCAAGTTATTTTTTTACCTAAACTCAAAATCTATTGCTAGTTTAACTCATCTATATTTATGTTTATCTATAAGTCGTATAAGATATTTAATATGATTATCTCTTATGCAATATTTTTTTGACAACTTTGTAATAGATACGCCTTTTTTCTTTTCATTATAAATATTTATTTTATCTTCATAACTTAATTTACTCATATAAAAACCTCGTTTCCTATGTCCAAGAAACGGGGTTCATATCAACTATTCATTTCCACTCAGCCCCTTTTTTTATTTATCATTATTTGTCAAATCTTTAATTATACTGTATTCTCGTATTAGATCGTCTAACGAGTAAGTGGCATTTGCACTTGAAGGACTCGGCAGATATAACCCTTCTATTTTAAGCGAATCTTTGAGGTGTCTTTCGTATAAATCATAAGCTGTCTTTCCCAATAAGAATATGTTTTTTATCCGAGTCTTTTTTAAAAGCGACGATATGTCATTCGGAATGACTTTTTTTATGGAACTGTCACTCGAGCCTTCGATTTCACAGGAAGCGATGACATCCCATAGAGCTAAGTTATGCTTTAGAATAAATTTTTTCCAATCTGTTATATCTTCATCGTAAAGCTTGCTCATCACTTGCCAAAAGCGGTTCGATCTGTGTCCATAGTATTTTCCAACTTCGCGCGATTTGACACTCGGCATCGAACCTAGTATCAAAGTTATACTATTTTTGTCGTAAACTGGTTCTAAAGTATGCTCTACTTTCATCTGTTCTCCATGTAGAAAGCGTAGTATTCATCATAGGTTATGCCCGCTTCTTTCACTTTTTTTGCAAGTTCTACTCCGACATATCTGTAGTGCCAAGATTCTGCGGCATATCCTGTCAAGTATTCTTTTCCTTCTTGGTAACGTTCTATAAAACCGAATTCGTGTGCATGGGCGTGTAACCACTCATAGGCTTTGGTCGTCTTAAAAGTTTCGGTAAAAGCATTGTATGTAAGTATGTCGAGAGCGAGTCCTGTTTCGTGTTCACTCGAACCTGGGCGTGCGGCATATTGATCGGCATATTCTGCTCCTTTTGAATTTTTCATATCGTTATAGATCGAAGTTTGGTTCTCTCTAGAGCGATAGCCTGATGTCAATATTAGAGTAATATCTTCTAACTTTGCCGATTTGGCCATCTGGATGAATGCTTCATAACAGGTCTCCTCGGCTTGAACTGTCCCATAAGCATATGTGCTCGAGAAAGTCTTTATCGTACCTACGTCGTAGTTTTCCGGTAAGACGTTATACTTGTTTACGAGTATTTCATATTTGTTTGAAACGTCCGTCTCAGTTACTCCCTCATACCACGGTTTTGTGGCCTCTACATTTACAAGAGAGATGATATCTTCAAAACTCTTTTTACTGTTCTCTTGATAATATGATAAATATGCTTCAAAGTTTTTATCAATGTAGTATTTGTTTCCTATGATATATTTAATATAGTCTATTTTATCTTCATTTAAAAGATATTCTTTATGTTCATCATTACATTTGGCATCGACAAGTTTAAAAGTGTCGATTTCATAGCCTTTTTTTGTGAACTGATATTCGAGAGTTTTTTGATATTTTACATTTTCGTATATCTTTTTTCCACCAAAAATGCATATTAAAACGATTACTGAAAGTAAGAACAATAACTTAAGCCTTTTTTTAAATTTTTTCTTGAGTCTTATCTTCTTTTTTGTAGCCACTTTATTATCACCATATAAAGTTTAACATTAAAATGATTTTTTGTTAAGTAGATTTGCAATTTTCGTCATAATTTGATACAATACTTTGGTCTAAGGGGTGAAGTAAAATGTTACCAAAATTGAGAATTTTAGATGAAAAAAACAAGATGCTTAGAACTGTAAGTAAGGAAGTCACCTTTCCTCTTTCTGCGAAAGATAAAAAGATGATAGAAGATGCGATGAAATATTTAGAGATGAGTCAGATAGATGAATATTCAGAAAAGTATAATCTGCGTCCGGGCATGGGACTTGCGTTCATACAGCTAGGGGTTCCTAAAAGGATCTTTGTCGTAGTTAACGAAGTCGAAGAAGGTAAATTTGAAAGGTATGTAGCGATCAATCCTAAAATAATAAGTTACAGCGAAGAACTTATATACGTTGACGAAGGAGAGGGATGTCTATCCGTCAATCGACCTGTAGAGGGCATAGTACCCCGATACGCACGGATCAAAGTCGAAGCTCAAGATATAGACGGCGAAGTTCATACTTATCGTTTGAGAGAAGATCTATCTGTAGCCTTTCAACACGAGTTAGATCATCTAGATGGCATTCTCTTCGTCGATAAAATCGATTCGAAAAATCCGTTCCGTGGTAAAAATAATATGAGAGCAATTTAAAACTGTCGAGTGTTTGACAGTTATTTTTTTATATCTTTTGAAAACATCACTTCTTAGGAATAATTGCCTATCGAAAACAAGCATGATAAAACCCCGAATTAACGGGGAACAATTCTTAATGGCGGAGTAGGAGAGATTTGAACTCTCGCGCCAGTTTCCCGACCTACACCCTTAGCAGGGGCGCCTCTTCAGCCTCTTGAGTACTACTCCATGTGACTTACGAATATAATTTTACCGACAATATAACCATATGTCAAGCAATATTTTGTCTTAT
>CASRZA010000096.1 GCA_949439935.1 uncultured Bacilli bacterium | reverse complement strand
TCTTAGAATGCTGTAAAGGTCGCTAAAAGAAGACTTTCTTACTTTATCGATAGCTACCCTTTCTTTTGGTGCGCTTTTAATGAGTTTGGCTAAGTATGTGATATCTGTATCTGTCATTAAATATACTTTATAATCGAATTCTGGATCCTTAAGAAAACGTTCGGCACCTGGAAAACTACTGAAGTACTTCCGAATGAATTTAGGGAAAGGATGTTTTACAAGTTCTACTAAAGGTGATGATGTCGAATTTTTTAGGCAGTTCAGAATTTCGATGATCTCTTCTTCTGTCAATATTAAACTCTTCTCATGCCATTCTGCTATACCAAAGTTATAAAACATTAAAATGTCGAATTCTTCTTTTGTTAAATTCACTTGATTAACTCCTTTCTTGTGATTGAAAAGCAGACTATTTAAGTCCGCCGAACACTCCAAAATCGTCGATTTCGGTTCGACCTAGAGATAGGTACTTAGTAACTTTCTCACGATCATGATACATATATTTGTATGCGATATAGATACTCGCTTCTCTGTTGCTATAACCGGATAGCACAAGCTTTTCATCGGCAGTTAACGTATGGTTATAGATAAAATGGATCTGGAACGCTAAATCTAGTTTTCTATATGCCTTATTGGCGTATTCTATAGTGTCTCCTGGCAAATAGTCTGCATCGACATAACCTGTTTTGTGTTTGAAATCTCCTAAAGTTTTTAAAAAATAAGGAATCAACTCATTATATAACGATTGAATTTTACTTGCCGATATTTTCATTTCTGCGGCTACTTCTTTGGTCGTCTTTCTGGGATTTCCATATAAACCTAACAGTTTTACAAAGATCAGGCGAATCGCCGAATTCAACATCTTAAGTTTTTCTTCTAATTCATAGCCGTCTGCTGGTACTCCTGCATGTCTTTCTGCTTCTAAAAATTGGACAATTTCCAAATCCATTTTTTTGGCTTCATCGAAATTTATATATCTCGTAAGGTATATAAATTTTGCCAATCTTACAGTTGCCGTGACAGATGTAGAGGCGATCTTAGGTAAGACGTCTAGTGGTGTATTTATAAATTCGTCTAGTTCTGCTCTATAAACGTTACTTTTATATTTAACGCTAAACGTTTCTTCGAGTTCGGCTTTAGTCAGTTCAGGATTTCTAATTTTTGAGCAGAAGACTTTTACAGTCGAATTGGTCATTAAAAAGAGTTTATAAGTAAACGCGGGATCTTTTAAATATCGTTCTGCGGCAGCAAATCTTTGCAAATATGCTCTTGCAAACTGTGGAAAAGGCAATCTGACTAACGTAACTAGGGGACTTTCGATTCCCTTCATCAAGTCATTCGTTATCGAGGTTACTTCGACCGCACTTAAGACTAAGCATTTTTCATGCCATTCCGATATCCCGTATTCTCTATACATCGTTACAGTGTGCTCAGATGATTTGTTCATAGTAAAAGACCCCCTTTTTCTCGGCATATTCTACCATAAAAGCGGGCGTTTGTCAAACTATGGGAGTAAAAGCGATGTACACTAAATCATTGGGTTTATGCTTTTAGTTTTGAGCGTATAATTTTTTACGAAAGACAGTTCTTGAGAAGCCTCAAGCCCTTCGTTTAAAACCCTATCTACCACTCTATTTCCTATTCCTTCTGAATCGAACGTGGCCAAATAACCCAAAGTCTCAAGCGATGAGACGAATTCATCTAGATCGACTACGAAGGTTCGTCTGTCGTAGAGCGGTCTTCCATCTTGGATAGTCGAATACCCTAAAGTGACACAGTTGATGCCTCTTAGAATATCTCCTTCTCGTGGTCCTGCCGGACGGAAGTTCTTCTCGTCCACGCAACGCGAATCGATAAAATAACTCAATTCACATGAGAACGTACTCCATAGTGGAGTCTCTTTTAAGCTTTTGACAAACTCTTCAATCGCTGTAGTCGATTCTTCCATAAAATTTATAGCTCCGTCTGTATCGAGCATTCTGAATATTTCACTTTTACTGTACCTCGGGTAAGTAATCAGATTTAACTGTCTTCTCGTTCCCATCGAGTTTGTAAAGTATGGTGTGAATGACACATATGACTTTCTATTCATAATACCTTCTAAAATTTTTTCTCTATTTAACATACCAAAATACCCTCCTAAAAATATTTTAGCACAAAAAAAAAAGCGGTTCAATTTTTTCATATAAAAAAGTGCTATTTCTAGCACTTGCACGATCATTCTTCTTCTGTTTCTTCCTTAATTTTCTTGGAAGATTTGACCTTGGCTGGGTCTGTTTGTATATCGTAATGATCTCTTATTCTATCTTCGATTTCTTCGGCCACATCAGGATTTTCTTTCAGATAAATTTTGGCGTTTTCTTTGCCTTGCCCGATCTTTTCGCCTTTATAAGAGTACCATGCACCACTCTTTTCTACAACATCGATTTCAGATCCTATATCTAAGAGTTCGCCCTCTTTCGAAACACCTTGACCGTACATTATATCGACCGATATGCTCTTAAAAGGAGATGCAACCTTGTTTTTAACCACTTTGATGTTCGTCTTATTTCCGACGACTTGGTCACCAGCTTTGATCTGCTCTCCTCTTCTTATGTCTAATCTTACAGATGAGTAAAATTTTAAAGCCCTTCCACCTGGAGTAGTTTCGGGATTTCCAAACATGACTCCAACTTTTTCTCGAAGTTGGTTGATAAATATCGCCGTCG
>CASRZA010000095.1 GCA_949439935.1 uncultured Bacilli bacterium | reverse complement strand
AGACTAGAGTCTTCGAGGTTTAGGACGTTCAGCCTATCGAATATGTCGGCGATCTTCTTTTCTGCTTCTGTGATATTATTTTCTATAGTCAAGTAATCTAGGTTGTAACCTTCTTTTAACATCTTACCATACAAACTTCCGATGTCACTCATCTTTTTAGGAACTAACCTTGCGCCTAAGAGTATTATCTCAGGGGCTTCGTCTATGACGACGTCGAGATTGTTGATCGAATCGTCTAAGGCTTTGATTATCTTAGCAACTTCACTGAACGAGTTTTTTTCCATGGCAATTTCAAAAGCACTAAAAAGTTTATCTATCGTCTCAAATTGGAGTTCTATAGGTTTTTTAATGAGTCTATAGTTCTCTTCGTTTTCTCTATAAGTGTTGATTATATTTCTATATTTTCCTTTTAATTTGGTAACTGTCTCGCGGTTTCTCTCTTCGGATAGTGTCAGATTTTTGATCTCTTCTAAAAGATAGTTCGCTTTCGTTTTTACGTGGTAGATGCTCAACTCAACTTTCGCGAGAGTCGGTTCTATCTCTTTATATTTTTTCGTAGTGAAGAGATCTTCTATCAAAATAAGATGATCTGTCAAATTTGGAATGTCGACACTTTTTATTTCGTCGAAACGCCTTTTCCATTCCTTATATTTGTTCTCTATGTCTTTGGAATTGATCATACTTTCAACTTTTGAAAGTTCGCTTAAAATATTAGCATTTAAGATTAAATTCTTTTCTCTTTCGAGCGTATCTAGAATTTCGCTATATCTTTTTTTATTGTGGCTGCGCATGAGTATGAACACGACTATCATGATCGCGATCGTCAGCAAGATGTACGTTATACACAATAGTTTAACTGTCGTCTCACTCATACTAACACGCTCCTTTACTATCTAAAATTATATAATAATTTGACATTTTATGCAAGATTACTGATCGTAATTGCTAAAAATTTACAGTGTCAGATCGATCGAACTTGAATAAAAATTAAAAAAAGGTAGTCTAAATATGGGCGCGATGATATAATATTTTTAGATGGAGGAAAAAAACATGGGAGAAGAAAACATTTTTTATATAATAGGTGGTACTGTAGGCATTTCTGCAATCACTTTGGGATTATCGTCAGGCATAGTCGCGACTTGTAAAGTCTTTGGAGATTGCATCGAAAATGCTCGTCTTGCAAGAGATGAGGCTAAAGGTCTAGGTACGATCTTTCCTACCCTCACTTTTGGTGAGGTTACGGATAAAAAAATAGATAAGCGCGGAATAAAAAAAGATGCAAGCATAGTCATAAATGAATTCGTATCTACTTTGAAAGAAGCGGGAATAGACCTCGACAATCTATATCGCAATTTTAGGAAGGCCAGCATCAGGAAAACTAGTTCATCTTATGGTAGTTTCGACCAAACTGATAACTATTTGCTCGTAAATAATGATAACTTAAGAGAAACTTTACTTAGAGCTCTTTTAGAGATGACTGTGACGTTTAAAGATACAAAGACATGTATTCGTGGTTTTGAACGAATTAATTACAGTTCTCAGTCAGAAAAAGAAGAAGTTGTCGAAAACTTCGGAATGGGTTTAAACGAAGCATATAAAGAAATCATTTTAGGTAGATATTTCGAATTGCCATACAGATACGACTTTCTCGTAACGATCGTAAAGCTCATCGAAGACATGGTCGGTCGAGAAAGGATGGAAGATCTTTTCTTTAAAGGAGACTTAGGCAGTCTCGTCTATCGTACACATATTTATCACTCTACTATGGAGATGTGGATCAAGCGTTTGGATAGAGTATTCCTGTCATGTGAAAGAGAGATCAAGAGCATATATCCTAAGTTAGACGTATTGAAAAGGCTTGGGAATGCTTCTTATAGGAGTTTATTCGTAAGGGTATCTAAAGAGTATATCGACTATATCATCGAATTGTATCATCTTAGAGGAGAGAGATCTTCGGCAACTTTAAAACTTTCTAACTTAAATTCAATTTTATATCTAGAATCTACAAAATCGAAGGCGGATCCTTTTAAGATCAAGGAAAGTGATATAGATGCGATTAAAAAGTATGGAGATCCAAGACTTGAGCAATTACGTGGTTATCCGTATATCATGAGGATAGTAAAACCTAGGCAGTTTTAGATCGATTTACGATTAAAAGTGCTTTACAAAAGGGCTCATTAACTGTATAATACTTATAGCATTTATGGCAGTTACTGCCCTTTTTAGTTCTTTATGTGTTTGTACTCGTTTTAAGTAACTTACTGCCAAGCGAACAATTTACAAACTCCCAAAGAACCTCGGGGCAATCGAACTTGAATAATTGCAAATATCGAAGAAAGGAGAAAATTAAAATGGCAAGATATACAGGACCTGCTTATAAGAAATCTAGAAGATTAGGTTTCAGTACACTTGAAAATGGTAAGGAACTTGCAAAAAGACCTTATGCACCTGGACAACACGGTACTGACAGAAAGAAGAAAATGAGCGAATATGGAACTCAGTTACAAGAAAAACAAAAGATGAGATTCATGTACGGTTTGACTGAAAAACAATTCAGAAGAACTTTCGAAAAAGCTTCTAAGATGTCTGGTATTGCTGGTGAAAACTTCTTCAAGTTACTAGAGAGCAGATTAGACAACGTCGTTTATAGAATGGGACTTGCAAACACTAGACGTGGCGCTAGACAATTAGTCAATCACGGACATATCCTAGTCGACGGTAATAAGGTAGATATTCCTTCTTACAGCGTTAAACCTGGAAGTGTAATCAGTGTTAAAGAAAACTCTGTTAACCATCCTGCAGTTAAAGCAGCTTTAGAAAACAAAGTTATTCGCCCAGCATTCGTAGATTTCGACGAAAAGAAGATGTCTGGTACTTACATCAGATTCCCTGAAAGAAGCGAACTTACTGCTGAAATCAATGAATCAATGATAGTTGAGTTCTATAACAGATAGTACTTAAAAAAAACTCTATAAAGATCATTTATGGAGTTTTTTCATGGCAATAATTCCTTGCGCTTTTTATATTTAAAATGGGGCTCAATCACCCTACTTGTCCTGTCTTTTGTACAGGTATAGGAAACTTTACAAAACTTTATAAAGTCTAGAATTCACTATATAAATAAGAATTATATTAAAGTATAATTA
>CASRZA010000094.1 GCA_949439935.1 uncultured Bacilli bacterium | reverse complement strand
GAACAATACAAAGAGACGATACCAGGAGATGTCGCATTCCACCTCTATGACACATACGGCTTCCCGATCGAACTTACTGTAGAGTTGGCAGAAGAACGAAATCTAACCGTCGACGAGGAAGGCTTCCAAACTAAATTTAAAGCCCATCAAGAACTATCTCGCGCAGGGGCAGAAAACAAATTTAAAAGTGGTTTATCTGGAACAGGTGAGATCGAAACGAAATATCATACCGCAACTCACCTATTAAATGCAGCTTTGAAAATCGTCTTAAAAGACGACAGCATCCACCAACGGGGCAGCAACATCACTCCAGAGAGGATGAGATTCGACTTCAATTTCGATAGGAAACTCACTGACGAAGAAAAAACGCAGATCGAAGACCTCATGAATAAATGGATAGAAGAAGGTCTAGAAGTTTCTAAAGAAGAAATGAACAAGTATGACGCCGTCGAGTCGGGCGCAGAAGCGATGTTCATCGAAAAATACCCAGATCAAGTTTCTGTTTATCAGATAGGATCCGTTTCGCGTGAAATATGCACAGGACCGCACGTGGAAAATACGAATGTCCTACATCATTTCAAGATTACTAAAGAAGAAGCTTCGAGTGCAGGTGTAAGAAGAATAAAAGCGATTCTCGACTAAAAGAATTGCTTTTTCTCTGTCTTTCAGTTATAATTTTTATAGTAAGGATGATTGACATGAAGAACAAAAAAGGTTTTACGATAATTGAAATTTTAGTAGTCATAACAATTTTGGCGCTTTTAATGGTCATCGCAGTACCAGCCATCATGAGAATAGGTGGAAGAATGAAAGATAGAGGACTAACTAGTAAATTAGAATCGATAAAAGATGCTGCCGTTAACTATGCACAGGGACATAGCAACCAAATAAAAAGTCAGATCTTAAGTGAAAACAGCGGATATAAAGGCTGTTCAAAAAGCGTCGCGACGAAATTTGACAGTGCATCTAACAAATATTATGCCACTAACCCTAAAGGAGAGCGTTGGTGCGAATGTGCGAACAATCCGGCAGGAAGTGGCAACACCAACGACGACTGCAAATTCGTCTTCCATATGACTGTCGCCGACTTGATCGAGAAAGGTGCTTTCAAATCAGAACAAACAGGGAACAACAAGTCTGTGTGTGAAGTAGCAGATCCTACGAGAGAAGACAGATGTTTAGATTGCCTTAGAATAACTATTAACCTCGACGACGATTACAAAAGCGCAGATGCATACATATCTGACGCCGACATCGAGGCTCTCACAGATAAAACGTCATGTGATTAAGATGATTTTATTAACTTCTGCTAGTAAAGTACTAGCACTTTTTATTGCAATTATAATTATTTGATTATATACTTTTATTATAGAAAAATACTCACAGTAAAAACCGAGTGAATAATATCGATCACCTAATAGAGTAGAATAGAAAGGTAACGAGACAATATGGAAGAGAGAAAAAATAAAAAGAATTTAGTTTCATTGATAGTACTATGTGTATCGATAGTAGCTTTAACTACTTCGCTAACATATGCATACTTCGTATCTCAAGTAGGGGAAAAAGTAGAAGAAAGATTTACTATCACGAGTGGTACTCTCTCCTTGACATTCAAAGACAACGACGAGACTGTAGAGAATATAGAAGGAACGTGGAACTTAGGGGATAGTATCGAGAAAGAGCTGATAATCGAAAACACTGGGACTAGAGATACATATGCGAAGATAAGTTGGGATAACTTAGTAAATACCTACTTGAAAGAATCGCTGACTTACACCTTAGAAGAGAAAACAGAAGAATCAGGTTCGGCATGGCAGAAGGTAGAAACAGAAAATAAAAACGTCCCTAGAAGTGAAACATCTTCGACTCAAGTCTTAGCAGACCATCTATCGATTCCTGCAGGACACACGTATACATATAGATTGAGGATCACATTTGAAGACTTACTAGACGTAGATCAAACACCAGATATAAATGCAACGTTCGTGACGAAGTTTACTATAAAAGAAACGACGAGACCATTGACAGTAGAAGAGAAACTAATAAATTTAGGTGTGAAAATAAATCCAAATAATTCGATCAACCTTACAAATCCAGCGACGACAGATGAGACAGTGAATGGATTGTTCAGCATGGCCGATGACTATGGGACGAGTTACTATTATAGAGGAACAGCACCAAATAACTACATCAAATTTGGAAAGAACTCAAGTGGTCAAGATATGTGGTGGAGAATAATCAGATTCAATGGAGACGGTTCGATCAGGATGCAGTATGATGGAGCAGGAGCCTCAGGAACATCCTCCTATACGAGAGGTTTTGCAATAACAAATCAAATGTGGAACTCGAACACCGACGATGCAAAATATACCGGTTGGATGTTCGGAGGAGCCCAAGGAGTGGCAAGTACTTCGAAAGAACAAGCTCAAAGAAATGAGACAGAATCCACGATAAAGACAATAGTAGATGCTTGGTATAAGAGTAACTTAGTAGACACTGGATTTAGCAGTTATGTTCATGATGCGATCTTCTGCAATGATAGAAGCACGCCTGGAAAAGATATAACAGGATGGGCAGACGATACAGGTTTGGGATATGCCAAAAATTATCTTGCATATGGAGCGTATGCGAGAAGTGGAGTACAATCAGTAAACTTCAATAATGTAACTCCACAATTCACATGCCCTCAAGCAAACGACAAATTCACAATGAAAACAGAAAACGGAGGCAATGGAAATTTAACATATCCCGTGGGACTAATTACAGCAGATGAGATAGTAGCCGCAGGAAGCGGAAAGTTTGGAACAACCAACCAAAGTTATTACTTATATAAAAATTCATGGTACTGGTCATTCTCACCTTATAGTGTGAATCTATATAGCAATGCTTGTGTATTCGCCGTATATAGCAATAGTTTGAACGGCCACTATGTTGGTGGTGGTGGTGCAATTGCTCCAGTAATAAATCTTAAGCCTGAACTCTTGAATAAACTGCAAGGTGACGGTACTATAAATTCACCATTCTATCTGCCAAATGCTTAAGTTTACAATCTATTACAAACTTTCTCTAAATGGATTGAAAAAGTACAAGTATTATAGTACAATGTATGTAGATGAAGGAAACTTCATAAAATAAAAAAGGAAACTCTCG
>CASRZA010000093.1 GCA_949439935.1 uncultured Bacilli bacterium | reverse complement strand
AATTTATTATTCCATAAGGTATCTTTTTCATATGATTATACCCTCTTTCTAGTTAGATTTTATCACAAGTACTCATAAAAAGATAGAAAAAATCGCCTTGGCGATTTTATAAAACTTTGATACCTTTTTTAACATAAATAATCATAAAAAGATACACGATACTTTATTATTTCTTAACGAAAACTTTAGTTCCTTCTAACTCACGTTCAATCATATCGATATAAATTTTCTCGTTAGGCACATTTCCTTCTGCTAGAAATTTGCGGATACTAGCTATTCTATTCGTAAAATCTGCTTTCGAAACTAAATTTTTCATTCTTGCAAAAGAATCAGATCCTTTAAAGACATCCAAAATCACGACAACTTCGTTGATGACTGTATAGAATACCTTATAATCTTTTCCTTTATAGCATATGCGACATGGCAAATTGTCACACTTGAATTCTCTATCTCCATGAGTGGACCCATCAAAAAGTTTCTTTAGAGGTAAAGCAATCTGTTTCAATTCGCCCTTCATAACTTTAACTATACTATTTAAGATCTTTGGGCTTTCGACATATCCTTCCTCGCAAGGAACAGCTTCGGTTAAGAACATCACTTTAGGTACATCACCTATTTTTTCTGCTTCAAACACTTCACTTAAATGGGCAAATGGCTCGAACAATTCTTCCATCAAGAGTGCTAATTCATCCTCGCTAGAGGCGTCGAGCATCATTTCGATGACGTCATCGATGTATTTAGCGTCTTTACTCGTTTCCTCACTAGTCCACGCTAAAGTATATAGATGCAACTCGCGTGGCGATAATAGTCTCTCTCGTTGTTCTTTCATGCACCTTTCAAATTCTTTTTGAGCCAAACTATTTTTAAGGTTTACCATTTGAGAAATATATTCACGCTTTTTATCATCACTCAAATTGCTGTCGTCTAACATCGCCTTAAATCTGTCTAGATCGCAGACTTTTGTAACTACACCGTCTTGGATATACTCAAATGCCTCACAATATTTTTCTTCTGGAACTGCTACAGTAGACTTCCGTTCCTGTGCTAAGATCGCTTCTTCTTGCTTGTCTTTTATCAATCCTATAAGCTTTTGACAAGCGAATCTTATCGCTCCGCCTTCAGTAAAATTTGCTCTGAGACAAGCTACATAGATACTACAGAAAAATTTTCTCTCTTTAGTGACTAACTCGTGTCCTGTTTTAGCATAAATGATATAAATACCCATGTTTATCACTATGGAATCGATTGTATCTTGAAAGTCGAAATCCTTTTGATCTAACAGCCATTTTTTTCCATCGTAATATAAATGTATATATGAAATTAAATCACTTATAAATTCCGTAATATAGTTTGTATTTATGCTCAGATCGTCTTCGATGTATTTACTGAGTCTCATCTCGGACTCTAAAAGAGATATTTCGAATTCGTCCATCAAGCTATCTTCTAACGTCTTACATTGAGCATTTTTCTTTATACCTGAAACCAACAAATACGAATAACCGAGATCATAACCAAAATTTGATAAAATATAAAATGGCAAGGAATATGTGACACCTTTAAATCCTTCCTCTGTCAAATTTTCCAATAGAATCCTGATAATATCATTAATAGCCTTTACATCCATCTCAGTTTTTAACACACCGAGTTCGAGTTCATTTATTGTTACCCCATTTGGAAAATATAGGCCTAATTCTTTCTCTAGTATTGCTAGCGCTAATTTTTTAGTCGTTTCACTCAGCGAAGTGGATGCTAGAGCAAATCTTATCAAATATTTCCTAGCCCTTTCCATATTGTCTTCATTTTCTTGTATCATTTTTTTCAAATTCTTCTTAACCAAACGCATCGTCGTTTTACTAACTATCACTATATTTCAACTCCTTAAAGCAGTATGTATTATATTTAACTTTCCCTCCTTTGTCAATAACTAGTCTTTTACCCAGACACAAGTTTGCTGAAATTCATACTCTATCATAGGGTGATTAAAATGTTATTTGACAAAAATGGTTATTACTTGATACCATCAAACAATCAAGAAACAAATTACGACTTTGCAATCGACATAATAAACGGAATGCCACCGAAAGAAAATAGACTTGACACTTATAGTGTTGAAGAAGCCTTAAGACTTGGAAACCTTTTTCCAAAACTTTACAACCCTTATAAGCATTATGATCCAGCACCAGTAAGAGTAGAAAGCGCGAGAGAAAAGTGTCTTCTTGAAATTCAAAGATTAGAATTCGCCATTACAGATTTAAATTTATATTTAGACATGCATCCAGATGATAGAGACTGCTATGCTCTTTTGAAAAAGTATGTCAAGACTTGTAAAAAATTAAAAGAAGAATATGCTACGATTTATGGTCCATTATGTCTAGAAGATTTGACGGATGAATGGGAATGGTCTAAAGGCGTTTGGCCTTGGGAAGGAAGAGGTATATAATGTTTAAATATTCAAAGATGACACCATATCCTCTCAATATAAAAAAGAAGGATTTAGGAATGGCTAAGATGATAATAACTCAACTCGGAGGTTATGCCGGAGAACTTAGCGCAGCTCTACGTTATTTCAGTCAAAAATTTTCTATGCCAGACGATAAGGGAAGAGCACTTTTAAGCGACATTTCTACCGAGGAGTTCGGTCACGCAGAAATGATCGCAAGCATGGTACATATGCTTACAAAAGATGCAAGTCTAGAGGAAATGAAAGCTGCCGGGCTTGAGAGTGTCTATGCTGAACATGGCAAAGGTATATATCCTAGTGATGCCAATGGAGTTCCATTCGATGCTCTAACGTTCGCATCAACTGGAGACGTTTTAGCAGATATCTCTGAGGATATGGCTGCTGAACAAAAAGCCCGCGCGGCTTATGAAAGATTGATCAACCTGACAGACGATCCAGACTTAATAAACCCACTATTATTCTTAAGACAACGTGAGATAGTTCACTTTCATAGATTTAAAGAATTGTACGATCATTACAAAAAACAGTGCAATTGATCCTGATGGACAGGGATGTTTTCACTTCCTGTCTTTTTTGTGTGGATATAATTCGCTTTATATGATAATATATGGCGTGTCATTAGAAAGAGGCAAATGCAATGGAAACGATAAAAGTATATAGAGCAAATGAATTAAAAAAAAATCCTCACATCAAACTGATAAAAGAGATTGCCCATAGCCGATCACGTACCGAAAGAGAATTTATTAGCTTTAAATTAGACATACGTCATCTCGGAAAAAACCAATACTGTATTTTAGGCATAGACTGGTATCTTTATTATAAAGTTTCATCAACGGGTGTAATCGAGATCGAACTTTTAGAGGCGAAGAAAGACAATATTCGAATGCGTGAAA
>CASRZA010000092.1 GCA_949439935.1 uncultured Bacilli bacterium | reverse complement strand
TTTGATGAGAATAAAATCTTCAGATTTAGAAGCGATCATGCGTCCTTCATTCAGCGAAGAATCTTTAAGAAATGCAGAAGTTTTGACGACAGGTCTTCCTGCTAGTCCAGGCGTAGCCGTCGGTCACATAGTATTCAAAAGCGAAGAAGCCAAAGCCTTAGACGACCATGATTCTATCCTAGTTAGAAATGAAACCAGTGCAGAAGATATCGATGGAATGATATATGCAAATGGAATCCTAACAAAAAATGGTGGACTAACTAGCCATGCAGCAGTAGTAGCAAGAGGATTCGGAGAATGCTGTGTCTGTGGAGCTTCGGCAATCGAAATCGATTATGAAAAAGAGACTCTCACTATAAATGGAAAAACGTTCACCAAAACAGACTACATTTCCATCGACGGAAGTACTGGAACTGTATATGCTGGAAAACTAGAACTTGCCGAGATGGGTTCGAATAAAGAACTATTAGATGAAGTGTTGAACATAGTTTCAAAATACGAAGGAATACATGTCCGTGCCAATGCAGACACTCCTGAAGCAGCGAGACAAGCACTAGAATTCGGTGCAACGGGAATCGGACTCATAAGAACAGAGCATATGTTTTTCTCAGAAGAAAGAATACTAGAGATGAGAAAGATGATTTTGGCCAAAAATCAGGAAGAAAGAGCACATGCACTCGAGAACTTAGAGGCGTTCCAAGAAGAAGATTTCTACGATATCCTTAGAGTGATGAAACATCGTCCGGTAATAGTGAGATACTTAGATCCACCACTACACGAATTCTTACCTAGAGAAGAAAAAGAGATACGTGCTCTCGCGACGTCTCTAAACATCGAACCATCTGCAATCTATGAAAGAATAGAAGAATTAAAAGAAATCAATCCTATGATGGGATTTAGAGGATGCCGCTTAGGCGTAAAATATCCAGAGATAAGTATGATGCAAACGAGAGCGCTCATCTTAGCTATGATAAGACTTAAAAATGAAGGAATCGAAACGAATGCTGAGATGATGGTACCACTCACGACAGATCTAAAAGAATTTATCTACATTAAACAGATAATCGATCACACAGCTAAAGACTTGATAGAGAAAACAGGAGTACAAGTACACTACAAGGTAGGAACGATGATAGAAACTCCTAGGGCAGCGATCATGAGTAATCAGATCAGCCAATTTGCCGAATTCTATTCGTTCGGAACTAACGATTTAACTCAATTGACATACGGTTTCAGTCGAGACGACGCCGGAAAATTCTTAACTCACTACTATGACAAGAAGATTTACGATTTCGATCCGTTCAAAACTATCGATCAAAACGGAGTAGGAACATTGATGGAAATCGCTATAAAAAGTGCTGCTAAAAAACTTGAGATGGGAATATGCGGCGAACATGGTGGAGATGAAGCTTCCATAGAATACGCTTACAACTTAGGTTTAGACTATGTGTCATGTTCCCCATTTAGAGTGCCGAGTGCAAGACTCACCAGTGCAAAAATTAGAATAAAAAATGAAAAATAAACCCTTTGAAGATCCATTTTTAAAAATCTTGCCAAAGCTCGATCTGCACGGCGAAACGCGCGATACTATTAAATTTTTGATCTACGATTTCCTAAAAGTTCAAACTCTTTTAGGAAAAGATAAAGTCACGATAGTACACGGTCGACACAGCAAAATTTTGAAAGAGGAAACTAAAGATATTTTAAAAAGATGTCCCATGGTTGAAAAGTTTTATCTAGATTCCTTTAACGACGGTATAACGATCGTAGAGTTAAAGAAAAATGAACAAAAAAGTTCTAGTAAAAATAAGACATTTATGATAAAATAAACATGATACTAAAATAATACAGAAAAGAGTGATGAACGATGGCATTCGATAAACTTAAAAAAATGCTTGGAGACGAAGACGATAGAGAAGAGACTATCGACGAAGAAGTCTATTATACAGTCGACGAAGGTAAAGAAAAGCAACAAAAAGAGGTTACAAATCAAATGATCTTGATAGAGCCTCGCGCTTATTCTGAAAGTCAAACAATTGCCGATCATTTAAAAGCGAAAAATACTGTAGTCGTAAATTTAAAGAGAGTTACAGAAGCTCAAGCTAAGAGGATAATAGACTTTTTAACAGGAACTTTATATGCAATCGGAGGAGACCTTCAAAAAGTTGGACCAGGAATATACCTCTGCGCACCAAAGAACGTTACAGTACAAGGTAAAATAAGTGAATCTGAAGACGGAAAATCTAAAAAAGGAGCCGACGACGAGATAGACTGGTAAAACAAAAAGGGTGATGAACTATGGAAAGGTTTAATAGTTCTTTAAACGGATACAATATAGAAGAAGTGAACAAATTTGTCGACGATATGACTCGCGAATACGGCTCGATAATCGACAAACTTCGCAGTAAAGATGCCGAGATAGAACAACTAAAAAAAGAGATGGCTATCCTCGAAGAAAGAGCCAACAAAAATATGCTCGGTAACATTTATAGTTCCAGTGAAGAAATAACGAGATTGGCGAAAAATGAAGCTAGATCTATAATAGACGATGCCAAAAAAAACGCTTCTAGAATAGTCAACGATGCTTTATTAGAAGCTGATAGGATCGAATTAAAAGCTGAAACTTTAAGAAGAAATATGGTCGTATTCAAAAGACGGATGAGAACCATAGTTAAATCACAATTAGAAACTATCGACGACATAGAAGATATAAAGTTAGAAGAATAACTTAGCCTAGGAGTAGTTCCTAGGTTTTTAAAATATCTAATTATCTTGCGATTTATTTACGACGCATGATATAATTGAATCGGTGGTAAATGATGTTAGTAAAATATAAAGAAATAACTAAAAACTTTAATTTCTCAAAATCTTTTAATAGAGAGGAGCTTCCTGGCTATATAAAGCATTATGTTTTAGAAGGAGAAAACATCCTCGTAGCATATAAAACTTTGAGAGATCACGGCGTGTTCACGGACAGTCAGATCGTTCTATTCGACAGCGAAAAGAATATGGGGCGCAAACAGATATATACGATTCCCTACAATTCGATTTCGACTATTTCGATTACTTTTGACAAAGATAGTGCCGAACTCAACATCCTAATGAACAACGGATATCCTATCAATTTAAAATTCATAAATACTGAACCAGAAGACAAACTTCGCTTAAGACTTCTTTATACTGTTATCAATAGAGTGATATGCGGTAAAAGCCCTTCGGAGCGAGATATCGAAAGACTGATGAGCGACGACATAAGTTTTAAATAAGTCCTATGGACTTTTTTTGTAAATGTCTGTTAAAACGCTATCAGTATGCTTGCTTTTAAGACGTATTTGTTATAAACTTGTATCATAGAGAATACTCAT
>CASRZA010000091.1 GCA_949439935.1 uncultured Bacilli bacterium | reverse complement strand
CGTGAAAGGGCGATCGAGATCATTACCTCGTTAAAAGAATTGTTGTTAGCCTACTCTGGTTATATCTTTATTGCATCTTTAAATCACAACAGTAAAAGAATATACGAAATGGCGTTGAGAAAAAAAGTGATCGCTGAATTATATTCGGTACAGGACGATACCAAATATTTTACATTTGCTAAGTTCTTTACGCATCCACAATTCGTCGAACAAAATGGCGAAAAAGAAAAAATACTTGACTTTAAAAGAGTCCAACAACGGCATTAAAGACTTTACACACTGTAGTTTAAGTTTGTATTGACAAACGTACTTTAAGTCGTTAACATTACAGTATAATTCTAAATGAAAGAGGTGCCCTATGGCAACAATTGTATATAAAATAAGTCCCAACTTAAAAAAAGAGATCGTCGAGCATTACAGAGATACGGCGAAAGAGAATAAACCTCCCTACTCGGTCTTTCAAAGCGAAGACTGTGGGACAGTTGTAACTCTATATGAATCCGGCAAGATTATGTTTCAAGGAATCGGCGCCGACATCGATTACGCTCTATGGCGAGACAGAGAGGCTTTTCTGAATAAAAGAAATATCGACAACGAATTGAAAGCTAAAGAGACCAAGGATAAAAAGAAAAAAGAAGAGATGGCCGACATCACTTATAAATTTGTGAGTACTATAGGTTCAGACGAAGTCGGGACAGGCGACTACTTCGGTCCCATCGTCGTCACTGCATCATACGTCAGCAAAGATAACATCAGCAAAATAGAAGCCTTAGGCGTGAGAGACTCTAAGAAAGTCACAGACGACAAAATTTTAGAGATCGCTCCAAAATTAAAAGATATCGTCCCTTACGTATCATACACTTTATCACCAGAAGAATATAATCGTGTCGGCATAACAAACATGAACAAAGTAAAAGCCATACTCCATAACAAAGTTCTAACCAACATACTGAAGAAAGGCGAATTTGAATATAAGTACATCGTAGTCGATCAATTCGCCCTCGTGCCAAAATACTTTGAACACATCAAAGATGTACCTGAGAAAGTTACAAACATCGCTTTCACTCCACATGCCGAAGATAAATGCTTAAGTGTAGCTGTATCGAGTATCTTAAGCAGATATATATTTTTAAAAGAAATGGATAAACTTACAGAAAAATATGGTATGAGTATTCCTAAAGGAGCCGGTTCGATAGTAGATGAATTTGGGAAAAAATTTATCGAAAAATATGGATTCGACGAACTTGAAAATGTCGCCAAGTTAAATTTTAAAAATACCGAAAAAATAACGTCTCAAAATTGCTGAGACGTTTTAAAGTAGAATGTTACTGATAACCTTGTCAAACATGCGTTTCAATCTATTTTTATCACACTTACACCACCAGTAAATTATACTGTTCTTGTACTACATACGAATAAAGAGAATTTGCATCTAATAAACATTTCTCCAAAAAATTTATAAAATTTTGCAAAAAATTACTTATATTATAAGTAAAACCAAATACTTACTTTATGAATATGGTACATTTTAAACGGTGAAAATATGAATAGAATTAGAGAATTGAGAGAAGATAATGATATATTGCAAAAAGAAATGTGCTCTATTTTAAACATTTCTCAGCAACAGTATTCTAGATACGAATCTGGTTTGAGTCAAATGACCTATGAACAACTCGCAATGCTTGCCAAATTTTATAATTTTTCAATAGATTATAGCCTCTATATGTCTTACGTCGCAAAACCTTATCCTAGAAGTATACTACTAGATAAAAATATTAAACAGGATTTCAAAGAAGAAGTCTCCGTTTAATATTTTTTTTATAATAATAGAAGAAACTTTCTAAGCTCATCGTAACCTAGATTATCTTCGCTTACGATTCTCAAATCCATATTACATAATTCTAATATCAGTTTCTCTAGTTCAGCTTCTTTATATTTGTTGCTAGTCTCTCTCAAAAGCTTCACTCTAAATGGGTGCATTTTATTAAGCTCTTGTCCGATTTGCTCGTTAGTCATTTTCCTTGTCGCTAACAATTTTATATTATACAACGTCTGAAATTCTTTCGCGAGCATCACGACTAGAGGAACTAACTCCATCTTAGTAGCTTCCATATCTTCTAACATATCGTTCGCAAGTCTTATATTTCTCGAAATAACAGCGTCCTTAAAGGCAAATAGATTATCGGTATTATAATTTGAGACGACCTCTTCGACATCCTTTTCCGTAATGTTAGTGTCTTTTTTTATAGCTTGAAGTTTTTTAAACTCATTTAAAGCGATATCATAATTAGAAATACATTTTTCACAAAGTGCGTTCAAAGCATTTGGAGCAATTCTATAACCGGCATTTCTAACCACCTCTCCCATGATCTTGGCTAATTCGTAAGGTTTGGAAATGATAGGAGTCTCTACGACTTTTAAAAGACTTATGAGTTCTTTCCCTATTCCTTTAGAACTTATCTTTTCCCCACTAGTAAAGATCAAAGTTGTGTGTTCGTTAGGGCTTTTTAAATAATTTGTTAATCTCTCGAGTCGAGATTCGTTTTCCTTTTTTGAACTAACTATGCCAGCAAGATTTTTAAGAATCAGCATTTTCTTCTCGACAAACATCGCTTCATAACTTAGATCTTCTAGTATTTCTTCTAAAGGTGTTTCTTCCAAATCGTAGCTCCTTATCGCTTCACCCCGTGCGATCTTTTGAATTTCTGCATCGATTAAGTTAAAACTGTTACCATAGATCAAATAATTCATATTACCAACTCTTCCATATCCATGATAACACAAAATGAATCCCAACTTCAAGGGATTCATCTAACCTCTATATAAACACTACGGTAGTGGTTAATATATTTTATGGCAAACTTTTCTATTGTGTTACTAAACTTTTGTTTGTTTTTACTTAGTGACGAGATATTTCCAATCAGCAAATCATAACCTCGAATGGACATATAGATATACCACAATTATTCGTATTTTCTTATAGCAATTCTTTCATCAAAACAGTATTCTGTTATAAATGTATTCTCTTTATTGAACTTTAATAATTAATCTCCCGACATTAAAATAAGTTTTAAGCTCATTTTATTTTTACTTTTCACTGCCGATAAATAATCCTTTTATTTTATCAAAACGATCTATTTCTTATTCTTTATATGTTTAAATTCTAATTTTATTCCATTTCTATCTAACTCTATTTTTACTGAACCATCTAAATCTGTCCTATATATTTTAGAGTTTTTTAACACATCTAATACTTCAACGTTCGGATGCCCATATCGATTATTCTTACCTACGCTTATAATCGAATATTTCGAGTTTACCTCATCGATAAATTTTTTAGAAGAACTCGTCTTACTGCCGTGATGCCC
>CASRZA010000090.1 GCA_949439935.1 uncultured Bacilli bacterium | reverse complement strand
AATTGCTGTTCCAAATATTAGAAGTCAAAAGTTTAGCAAAACGTTTATCATCCCAGATGAGTCTATTCGGGTCATCAGGATGTTTCATTGATAATATGTTTTTTACGTCTTCATAATTGCTGTTCCAAATATTAGAAGTCAAAAGTTTAGCAAAACGTTTATCATCCCAAATGAGTTTCTTTGGATCATTGGGATGTTTCATAGACAATATATTTTTTACATCATCATAATTACTATTCCAAATAGTAGAAGTCAAAAGATTAGCAAAACGTTCGTCATCCCAGATGAGTTTCTTGGGATCATTAGGATGTGGCATAGATAATATGTTTTTTACGTCTCCATAATTGCTATGCCAAATATTAGAAGTCAAAAGATTAGCAAAACGTTCGTCATCCCAGATGAGTTTATTCGAGTCATTAGGATGTGGCATAGATAATATGTCTTTTACATCTTCATAATTGCTATGCCAAATAGTAGAAGTCAAAAGTTTAGCAAATCTAGGATCTTTCCATTCTGGCATTTCTAATATATCTACTACATAATTATAAGATCTTTCATATAATTTATCACAATTTAAATCTTCTCTTCCTATTTTCTTCAAATAGATATCTATCAATATTTTTTCTGTAGAGTTCATGTTTCGTCCCCCTTAATCGCATGATATTATAACACAAATACAAAAAAAGCGAAAAAAATTCACTTCCTAACGTCCTACGCCAACTTTTGAGAACGCTTCTTCTACTTTTTTTTGAGCGATCGCTCTCACTTTTGCGTTCGAATCATCTAAAATTTTATCTGCAAACCCACTTTCCAATACTTCATTATATTTATTTTGAATATCAGTTAAAAGTTTTACAACTTCATCGGCAACACATCTTTTGAATTCACCATAATTAGATTCTTTAAACTTGTTCTCAGCTTCTTCGATAGATATACCTTTTAACGAAGAATAGATCGCTAAAAGATTAGATATTCCAGGTTTGTTCTCTTTATCATAATAGACCTTGCTTTCACTATCGGTCACGGCAGACATGATTTTCTTTCTAGCTGATTCGACATCTTCCAAAAGCATTATGCAGCCTTTGCTAGAATTTTCAGTTTTACTCATCTTTTTTTCAGGATTCTGTAAGTCATAAATCTTCGCTCCCGATGAAGGGATAATAGGTTCTGGTACTTTAAATGTCTCGCCATATTTATTATTAAAACGCTCAGCTAGATTTCTTGCAAGTTCGACATGCTGTTTTTGATCGACACCAACCGGAACGACATCAGCATCATATATCAAAATATCTGCGGCCATCAAATCGGGATATGTAAAGAGTCCACACGATATCGCCTCGTTGTTCTTTCCCTTAGACTTATCTTTAAATTGAGTCATCCTAGACATCTCGCCCATGTAACTATTACACTCTAAAATCCACGCTAGATTTGTATGATACATATTTTCAGACTGTATAAACAAAGTCGTATATTTAGGATCTAATCCACATGCCAAGTAAACGGCAACTATATCCTTAATTCGTCTCTTTAATTCAGTCGGATCATTGTAAACTGTCAAAGCATGCAAATCGGCGACGAATACGAACGTTTCATACTCCTTCTGCATCTCGACGAACTGCCTCAAGGCTCCTATATAATTTCCTAGAGTTAATTCTCCAGTAGGTTTAACACCTGACAACAATCTCTTCATAAAATCACTTCCTTACATAATTTTATCACAAAATGTATAAATTTAATATATCAAACCACAATATAAACGAGGAGATAATGATGAAAAACATAAAATTCCTAGTTATATTGTTTGCATTAATTATATTGACGGGGTGCTTTGCAAGTATGAGTCCAAGCGAAAAAGTTGAAAACATGATGAATAGATATATAAAAAATGACCAAGAGATCATAAATGAATTAGATGAGACTTTGAGAGAACAGAAACTTAACAAGGCTCAAATCGCGCGTTATAAAGAGATCATCAAAGATGAATACGCCAATATCAAGTATGACATCAAAGACGAAAAAATAGATGGAGACGAAGCAAAAGTCGAACTCCAAATAGAAGTAAAAGATTTATATAAAGCCTCAAAAAAAGCAGGAGACTACCTCCTTGATCACACCGAAGAATTCTATACAGACGATACATATGACGAATCTAAGTTTAAAGATTATAAACTTAAGATGATGGAAGAATCTACAGATAAAATAAATTATACCATATACATCGACTTAACTAACGAAGATGGGATATGGACCATTCACGAATTAGATCAAGAAACGCTCGAAAAAATTCACGGAATATACGATTATGAGACGGCATGATCGTTTTTATTTGTAAAATTCTTTTTATTGTGTTAGAATATGTCGTATGTAAAAAAAAGGG
This sequence comes from uncultured Bacilli bacterium, assembly GCA_949439935.1. GTDB lineage: Bacteria > Bacillota_I > Bacilli_A > RF39 > UBA660 > RUG11867. The sequence continues at coordinate 1,160 of CASRZA010000090.1, read as the reverse complement.
GATTTTGCATATGGAATTAAGAGAAAGAGATAAAGAAGTATTAAAGTCTTTAACCAAGATTGAAAAACGAATCCAATCGCTCTATTCGTTTGTTTTAGATTCCTTTGAAAATCCAGAACTTCGAGATAAATCTATAGAAACTCTACTAACTCTCATCTCCAAAGAAGACGAATTGATAGAAGCACTGGAACTTACTAGAGATAAACTCCAACACATCGAAAAAATTTATGTTGAAAGAGTTGGACTTTCATTAGATACAAATTTGCCGTTAGGTCTTTCTTCTAGCATAAATAAGACAAACTATCCTTATTATAGGACGATCGCAAAAATGAGGTATGTATGTTCTAAAATGGACGATTCTATTAACCACATATTAGACTCTTATCTACTCGACAATGAACTCAACTTATTATATATAGCGATCATGCGTGATATAGAACGACAAAACGATCCATCTTTTCGAAAAAGCTTTCTCGAGTATTCTCAACTCATTTTGATAGATTCTCCGACAGTCGAAGTAGAAACACTTAAAAGAAAGATGGCTCCAAGAGAATACGTCGACGATTGTATTGAACTTCAAGCAGACGTCGTATACTGGTCATATATCAAAAAATTGAAACAACTAGAAGTCGATATCGATAAGAGCCTAATAGAAGAATTTATGAAGCCTAAAAATATATTAGATATTACGAGAGCTTCTAGTAAGTATAGAGCGCCAAGGGCAGGAGTGCAATTTAAGGAGATCGTATTAGAACTTTACAAATATGGTTCAATCATGACGGATTGCCGTACACCAGACTTTTATGTCAAAGTAGCCTATTTAAAGATGATAATAGCCTTTTTCGATAAAAGATCTAGAGAAGCTACTTATAACTCGTTTCTTTCGAGTGAAGTAATAAGCAGTTCGAAGTACCCATGGCTGATGGATCTAATCAAAGATAACATAATCGACTTAGAGACAAATTTCATATCATATATTAGAAAAATCGCCCTAAATCCTGCTTTTAAAATCAGTTGATCTAAGATTGTCGAAGCAAGGCATACGATTTTTGAAAATATTTAAAAAACTTCTTGACTATATAAGTGTTTTAGTTATATAATTAAGGAGCAATGCCTGATTAGCTCAGTCGGTAGAGCGCACGGCTGTTAACCGTTAGGTC
>CASRZA010000089.1 GCA_949439935.1 uncultured Bacilli bacterium | reverse complement strand
TTTTCCACATTCTCTGATTTTTTCTGTCAAGTTATTTTTTTACCTAAACTCAAAAATAATATGTAATATATTGCTACTTTTAAGAGCGCACGACAAAATAAAAAAACAAGTTCAAAAAGAAGTGCTATCTTATGTATTAAATCAAGTAAGTAAACAACAAAGCGAGTGAATTTTATTGATCATCTCCAATAGCTCCCCTTGAGAGATTTTCTCCAAGAAGAAGTGTGAAGACCATCATTATTTAAAGAGGAATGAGCATTATGAATAAAGTGTTTTAATCTTTTTGCACAACTAAATTCAGCCCATCGTGACAACATTCATAAATATTAACATTTAAAGCATTATTTTAAGACATCATCATATTCTAACCATAAGAATTGAACAGAAATCAAAGAGTTTTGAATTTAAGTAAAAATAAAACTTGACGAAGAAGCAGCATAGAAAGCGAACTGAACCCAAAAAATGGACAGTTTATTAGTAGTTTCTAATTAGAGTATTGTAACCTGTAACGCACAATATAGTTCTCAATAGTTTTTTTTTCATAAAAATAGTATAATAGATTGCACCATTAAGCAACGATAATATAGTTTGACAACGACGTCAAAAAGATTTTATAAGAACGTACGACCCAGCATTTCTAGAAAACGAAATCGAGATAGACACCATCTTCAAAGAATTTATAAAAGAAAAATATGACTTGACGGAAGACGAACTCAAAAAAGCACAACAAACCCAATATGACATATTCTACAGATTGATTCTAGAAACTCAAGGAAAAGATGACGATATCGATGGCAAAAAACTGACAGAAAGATTTCCACTACTACAAACGATATTTGAAAGATACTACGTGAGTGCCTGGGATTTAGAAAAGTTCGAGACAGAATATGAAACTAATACAACAAACCCGTACAGAAAGCCGTATACGTTGGAACCAAAATACGATAAATAATAAAAATGTAACCGACATTTACAAAAACAGATACTTTTAACCAAAAAACTCCTTTAAAATCAAAGATTATGTTGACTTTTAAAGTGTTTTCTCATATAATTTTAATCGGTACATTTTATTTGATTGAAAATTTTTAGAGATGTGGGAAGTTTCGAATAAATATTAGGTCGATGAAAGGAAAAAGATTATGGAAACATTTATGCAAAAAAAAGAAAATATCGAACGCAAATGGTATCTGATCGACGCAGAAGGCGAGACATTAGGACGCCTCGCTACTAAAGCGGCTACGATACTTAGAGGAAAACACAAAGTTACGTATACTCCACACGTAGATACAGGAGATTATGTAATAGTCGTAAACGCATCTAAGATCAAACTGACTGGTAAAAAGTTAGAAGACAAGATGTATTACAACCACTCAGGATTTCCAGGAGGACTTCGTGAGAGAACTGCGAAAGAAATGGTTGAAAACTATCCAGAAGAAATGGTAGAAAGAGCTATCAAGGGTATGCTTCCTCATGGAAGACTTGGTCGTGCAATGGGCAAGAAGTTATTTGTATATGCCGGAAGCGAACACGAACAAATGGCACAAAAACCTGAAAAGATAAGCGTACGATAGGAGGATGTTTATGAATAAAAAAGTTATAACAGCTACAGGCCGTAGAAAACAAGCTATCGCTCAAGTTAGAATGGTTTCAGGTTCAGGCAAAATCACAGTAAATGGGCAAGATGTAAACGACTACATGCCATTTGCTACACTAGTTATGGACCTACGTCAACCGCTAGTAATAACGAATAACGAAAACACTTTCGATATCGATGTTACTGTCAAAGGTGGCGGTTTCAATGGACAAACTGGTGCTATCAGATTGGGAATCACAAGATGCTTATTAGCATACGATTCTGAAACTGACCAAACTAGAGAAGACTCTTATCGCAAACTTCTAAAGGCCGAAGGATTTATTACTAGAGATTCTAGAATTAAAGAACGTAAAAAACCAGGTCTTAAGAAAGCGCGTAGAGCTCCTCAGTTCAGTAAGCGTTAAGATATGTTTCTTATCCTCAAAGACTTTATGTTTTTGGGGTTTTATTTTTAAAAATTAAAATATCCCTTGGAGGTGAAAACATGAGAATGCCAGTATAAGTTAGGCATAAACTTCAAAACTATGCCGAAATAGGAGGCATATATGTTAGAAATAATAAACTTATCTATAAAAAATAACGATCGATATTTGATCAAAGATCTATCTCTTACTATTCATAAGGGAGATAAACTCGCGATCATAGGCGAAGAAGGAAATGGAAAAACCTCATTGCTGAGAGCCATCATGAGAGAAAAGAATCACAACGTCGTAGAGGGTACCATAAATGATAAAGGTAATAAAATTGGATATCTCGAGCAATCTTTAAGTGGAAAAAATAGAGATAAAAGCGTTTTCGATTTCCTCTTTCAAGATATGGACGACTACTATGAAAAAACGAAAGACTTATATATGCATATGGAAGAACTGTGTATAAATGAGAAAACTTTAGAACAAAAAATGTCTGAATTATCTGGAGGAGAAAAAGTCAAAATCGGCATTTTAAAAATACTGCTAGATAGATCAGAAATTATACTGCTAGATGAACCGACGAATGACTTAGACCTCGACACATTAGTATGGCTAGAAAGATTTATAAACGATACCAAATCGCCTATCATTTTCGTTTCCCATGATGAAAAACTTTTATCAAGCACAGCAAACATGATTCTTCACATCGAGCAAATAGAGGACAAAACCTCTTGTAGACACACCATTTCTAGGACAGATTATCAGTCCTACAAAAACAATAGAGCAGAATCATTAACAAAACAAGCTCAAATTGCACATTCAGAACGACGCGAATATAAGAAAAAAGAAGAAAAGTTAAAAAGGGTAATGCAAAAAGTTGAATATCGACAAGATACGATCTCGCGTCAGGATCCATTCGGAGCAAGGATACTTAAAAAGAAGATGCATACTTTGAAAGCGCAGGAAAAGAAACTTGAAAACAAAAAATTAACCGATATCCCCGACGTTGAAGAGAGTATAAATCTTTTTTTCGAAGATGTAAGTATTCCAAAATCTAAAGTCATCGCCACTATCGACATTCCAGAGTTAAAAATAAAAGGGCGAATTCTCGCTCGTAATATAAAATTTGACGTATTAGGAAACACACATCTTTGCATAACAGGTCAAAATGGGGTAGGCAAAACGACACTTTTAAAAGAGATCGAAAAATCTCTAAAGCATCGACGGGATATAAAAGTAGGTTACATGTCACAAAATTACGACGACATCTTAAAAAATCACGAATACGTTTTAGAATACATATCCCATGATCAAAGCAAAGAGAAAATTACTGAAGCGCGGACTAGACTAAGTAGCCTTAACTTCACAAAAGAAGAGACGACAGGTAAGATTAAAAATTTAAGTAATGGTTCAAAAGCCAAGCTCATCTTAGCAAAACTAGTAATAGATAAAAACGACGTACTGATCTTAGATGAACCTACGAGAAACCTAAGCCCTTTGTCCGCTCCTGTAATAAGACGTGCATTGAAAGATTTTAAAGGC
>CASRZA010000088.1 GCA_949439935.1 uncultured Bacilli bacterium | reverse complement strand
TGCAGGTAAGACGAAAAGATTTTTAAACTTAGTTCTTACGATAGCTTCGGTGATTTCGCATTTGTTGGTCAGCACATCATATGCACTATGACTTATAGCGCCTTTGTTAATTCCAAGGCCTGTCGAAGCATTTCCCTGTTGATCTAAGTCTATTAAAAGAACTTTTTTGCCAAGTTTTCCTAACGATGCAGCTAAGTTTATACTCGTCGTAGTCTTTCCTACTCCACCTTTTTGATTGACTAAAGAAATAATTTTTACCATCGAATACCACACCTTCATTAATGTTATTTCTTAAATATTTTATCATATTTGTAATTAGAAGTATATAAACTTTTAAACAAAAATTGAATATAAAATTTCTGGTGTTTTCTTCGATCTGGAACACCAGAAATTTTAAGAAGGTCTGTTTGCACTTTTTTAGAATATTTTCCTTAACAAGATGTTGTTTTAATATATTAATCTGCCATTAACAGATTTTTTTAAGATGTGAATACAGAATTTAATTTTTTTAAACTAAAAAGAGGCAGTTTTTTATTCTGTCTCTTCTTTTATATTTTCTTCGACATTGTCGTACTTAGATAGCTTACCTGTCGTTACGAGTTCGTCGATCTCTTCTTTAGTGATCGTTTCGTGTTCGATCAAGGTGTCACTTATAAGTGTGACAAGTTTTTTGTTTTCTTTTATTATCTTGGTAGCCTCTTTGTAGCAAGAATCTACTATTTTTCTAACTTCTGTGTCGATTTCGAGTGCGACTTGGTCTGAGAAATTTTTTGCTTTATCGTAATCTCTTCCTAAGAAGACATTTCCTTGTCTAGTCTCTAATTGGACTGGACCTAAATCGCTCATTCCGTATTCTGTTACCATTGCACGGGCAATCTTCGTTGCGCGACTGAAGTCGTCTGACGCTCCTGTCGAGATCTCTCCGAATAGTAATTCTTCGCTTACTCGGCCTCCTAATAGACCTGTTATTTGGGCAATAAGTTCCTTCTTAGTAGCGAGGTTCATATGCTCGTCTTTTGGAAGCATCATAGTGTATCCACCATACCACGAGGGATGATAGTAATCTTATGTACTTCTTGAGCATCTTCTAATTTTAAACCTATTACAGCGTGACCTGCTTCGTGGAGACTTACTAGTTTCTTTTCTTTATCTGTGATTTTTCTAGAAACTTTAGCAGGCCCCATCAATACACGGTCTGTTGCCTCATCGATCTCATCCATAGAAATCGCAGTTTTATTTCTTCTAACTGCAAGAAGCGCTGCTTCATTAAGTAGGTTCTCTAAATCTGCTCCACTGAAACCAGGTGTGCGTTTAGATAAGTTTTTGATTTTGACGTCAGAAGCAAATTTTTTGTTTCTTGCGTGAACTTCTAAAATAGCTTCTCTTTCTTCGGCGTCTGGCAAATTAACGGTAACTTGTCTATCGAATCTTCCAGGTCTTAAAAGGGCTGGATCTAGAACGTCAGGTCTGTTGGTTGCTGCGATTATGATGATTCCTTCGTTTGCACCGAATCCGTCCATTTCTGTAAGGAGTTGGTTCAAAGTCTGTTCTCTTTCGTCGTGCCCTCCGCCGATTCCTGTACCACGTTGACGTCCAACGGCGTCTATTTCATCTATGAAGATCAAGCACGGAGCGTTATGTTTAGCTTCTTTAAACATATCTCTGACACGACTTGCACCTACACCGACGAATAGTTCTACAAAGTCTGAACCACTTATGTAATAGAACGGAACGTTTGCTTCTCCAGCAACAGCTTTAGCTAAAAGTGTCTTACCAGTTCCTGGAGGACCTACAAGCAATACTCCTTTTGGTATTCTCGCTCCTAGTTTTTGGAATTTCTTAGGATTTTTTAAAAAATCGATAAGTTCTGATACTTCTTCTTTTTCTTCTCTCAAACCTGCGACATCTGAGAATTTGACTTTTCCTCCATCGGCGTTTAGCTTTGCTGTGCTTCTTCCAAAGTCCATAGATTTGTTATTTCCACTTGTAATTTTAGAAAACAAGTACATCGTAGCTATTACCAAAATTACTATAGGTAGGATTTCGACTGCTAGTGTCAAAATTGTACTGCTGCCAGGATCTTTGTTAGTTTTAACTTTGAATTCCATAGTGTCGGCGTACGACAGCACTTTTTCTATCAAAACGTCTGAGTATGGGACTTCAACTTTAAAACTTTCTGTCTTTTTGTAATCTTTGAGATTTCCCGTGATTTCGTAGACGCCTGAGCCTGCACGGGGAGTGAGTTCTACTTCTTTCACTTCACCACTCGTGATTTTCTCTACGAATTCATCATAGGTAAATTTGTGTGTCTCATATCTAGATGCACCATAGTAATATACAGCTCCTATCATGAATGCGATAAGAATTCCATACATCACTAGTGATTTAACCATGTTATTGTTATTTTTTTTCATATTATTTTCCTTTCTTTGTGTACTTAAGTATTATATCATACTTTTTATTTTTTTCATTATCAAATTTGCTTTTTCGTAAACCAGGAAGCCAAATTATACGGTTTTTGGAGTCTACTACTATTGGATATCCATCTCTTTTGGATGGTTCTACTTTCGAATCTATAAAAATATCGGAGATCTTTTTGGTTCCATGCATGTTTTTGATCTCCATCTTATCACCTGAGGATCGAGTCCTTACGTATAATGGTAAGGCTATATCCTGCGAATTAAGTCTCGTCGTAAAGTTAGACGTATCATCCGTGTCTTCGATAGTTTCGATCATATCGTCTGAAGGTAATATAACTTTATTTTTGAGTTCTAGCATAAATTTTTCGTTACTAGTTTCTTCTTTTGTAAATCGAAGTTTATCATATTCTCTTATAGCTTTAAATCCTAGAGGCAGATCTGTTTTAAAATTGTCTTTTTTTTGAATGAGTGACATGAGATTTTTGATGTGGAAAAGCTTCAAGTTATCCACATCGTCTTCATAAATACCTTTTAGAATCGCTTGTAAGACTTTTTGACCTAAAAATGTGTCAAGCTTATCGAATTTAGTTAAGTCTATATATGTCCCGTCGTAGAGGGCATCTAATTCAGCCTTTACTACCGTTTTGATGTATAGAGCAGCTTCATCGAGTTCTTCTGAATACTGTAAGAACTTTTCTTGAATTTTTTTGTTTTCAGACTTAAGAAAAGGTAGTATGTTATGTCTAAAACGGTTTCTCGTATATAAGTCTAATTCATTCGAGGAATCTAAGACGAATGGTATATCGTTAGAAGCATCATAATCGTCGATTTCTTCTTTACTATAGAAAATAAGGGGCTTTATGAACGTGTACTCTTTTTCTTTATATAACTTAGAAAAACCAGCATACCCTTTTAATTGAGAACCTCTCGCGATTCTCATTAAAACTGTCTCGATGAGGTCGTCGCCATGGTGAGCTGTTGCGATGTAAGGTGTTTCATATCTTTTGGCTAATGACTTATAGAAATCGTACCTTCTTTTTCGATAGAAAGCTTCGTTTTGATTTGATGATTTTGGAAGCTCCAAGCTTTCAAATACAATGTTTTTTTCTTTGCAGAAGTTTTTGACAAATTCGCATTCTTCTTTGCTTTCCTCTCTTATATTGTGGTTAACATGAGCACATACTATTCGATATTTCATCTGGCAAAGAATGTCCAAAAGACACATAGAATCGGGGCCGCCAGAACAGCCGAGGATTATATAATTTTGACCTATGTTTAAAGATTTTAGAAAATTTATACTTTTATCCATTCGATGTGCTCCTTTCAAAGCGTTATTTTACACGTTTTCTGCTCTTTTTTCAACTATTTATTAATTTGAGTTTAGGTATTTTCTAAAAAAATAGGAAAATTTGGAGATTGGAATAACTA
>CASRZA010000087.1 GCA_949439935.1 uncultured Bacilli bacterium | reverse complement strand
TTTATTTTTTTATGGTCGAGCTCCCATGTTTTTCAGAAAATACCTAAACTTAAAAAAATAAGGGACTTGACAATATGATAAGTAATGATATAATTTTGTTTATAAAGCAAATGACGAAGACGTCGTTTCGATAGTAGGTTTAAAGAGAAGTCGCGGTTGGTGAAAGCGATTAAACTGAAACGAGACGTATATCACTTCCGATGTGCTCATCCGAAATTTAAGATGAGTCGTATTGCTCGCGTTAAGAGTTACAAGGTGAATTTATGAGTTCGCAAATTAAGGTGGTACCACGGGTTAGTCTCGTCCTTTAGTTTGTGGACTCTTATTTTTTATAAATGATTTTCTTTATAAAAAATATTAAAAGCTTTATAATAAAATTTATTATAGTTTTCGAAAGATGGTGGCGATATATGGAAAAAGAAGACATTCTCAGTTGACTTGGAGAACTTAATGAAAAATAAGAACGATGTTTTAGAGAAGATAGAAGTTAAAAAATAGAAAGAATTTTAGAAAGAAGGAAAATATTATGGATTACAAAGAAACATTAAAAATGCCAAACACAGAGTTCCCTATGAGAGGGAATTTACCAGAAAATGAGATTTTACAAAGAGAAAAATGGGAAAAGATGGACTTATACAATAAAATGAAGGAGAAGAATAAGGACTGTAAGCCTTTCGTTTTGCACGATGGACCTCCTTATGCAAATGGTGATATTCATGTAGGACATGCAATGAATAAGACGATCAAAGATTTTATCAATCGTCATAAATTTATGATGGGCTACGATGTTACTTATATACCAGGATGGGATACTCATGGTCTTCCAACCGAACAAGCCGTCACGAACAGTGGAGTCGACAGAAAGAGCATGAGCAAAGCTGAGTTCAGAAAATTGTGCTTGGAATTCGCAGAGAAGCAAGTTGCTAGACAGATGGATGGATTTAAGAGATTGAACGTACTTGCCGATTGGGAACATCCTTACATAACTTATCAAAAAGAGTTCGAAGCTGCACAAATAAGAGTGTTCGGCGAGATGGTTAAAAAAGGACTAATATTTAAAGGAATGAAGCCTGTTTATTGGAGTCCGAGTTCTGAGTCTGCTCTTGCAGAGGCTGAAATCGAATATAAAGATAGAAAAGATGCTTCTATATATGTCGCATTCCCTGTGAAGGATGGTAACGGTGTATTAGATGCTGGAGATAATTTAGTGATCTGGACTACAACACCTTGGACTATACCCGGCAATACTGGAATATGTGTCAACGAAAACTACGATTATGTTAAGGTTGAAGTCGGAGATAAGAAATATGTAGTCGCAAAAGATTTACTAGAAAGTTTAACTGAACTTTTCGAATGGAGCGATATAAAAGAGCTTTCGACATTTAAAGGAAGTGAAATCGAAGGTTTAGAGTACGACCACGTATTTAAAAATAGGGTAGGAAAAGTAGTATGTGGAGATCACGTCACATTAGATAGTGGTACAGGTCTCGTACACACTGCTCCTAGTTATGGTGCAGACGACTTCGAGGTCGGTAAAAAATTCGGTCTCGATATGGTATTCGGAGTAGACGACGATGGCAAATTAAATAAAGAATCTGGAGAAGAATTCGCAGGAATGTATTTCGAGGATGCTAACAAAGCTATTACGATGAAATTAGAGGAATTAGGTGCACTTCTCAAACTGAAATGGATCACACATAGTTATCCACACGATTGGAGAACGAAGAAACCTGTCATCTTCAGAGCAACTTCACAGTGGTTCTGCTCGATAGATAAAATAAGAGATGATATCTTAAAAGAGATCGACAGCAATATTACTTGGCATCCTGAATGGGGTCAAACTCGTCTTTACAATATGATTAGAGATAGAGGAGATTGGTGTATATCTCGTCAAAGAGCTTGGGGAGTACCACTTCCGATTTTCTATAACGAGGATGGTTCTGAGATTTTAGATTATGACGTAATAATGCACGTCGCAGAGCTATTCGAGCGCGAGGGAAGCAATATTTGGTTCGAGAAAGATGCGAAAGATTTACTTCCTGAAGGTTATACTAATCCAGCCAGTCCAAATGGAAAATTTAAAAAAGAAGAAGATATCATGGACGTCTGGTTCGATTCTGGTTCAAGTCATACAGCAGTTATGGTTCAAAGAGGCTTGTCATATCCGGCGGATGTCTATTTCGAAGGATCTGATCAGTATCGTGGTTGGTTCAATTCTTCATTGATAACGGGAGTTGCAGTGTACGGCAAAGCACCTTACAAGACTGTAATTTCTCACGGATTTACGATGGATGGAAACGGACAAAAGATGAGTAAGAGCCTAGGAAATTCTATCGATCCATTAAAACTCATCGAATTACACGGAGCCGATATCTTGAGACTCTGGTGTGCGAGTATCGATTATACAGAAGATATGAGAATAAGCGATGAATTGATCAAACAGGTTAAAGAGTCTTACAGAAAAATAAGAAATACTTACAAATTCTTGCTTGGAAACTTGAGTGATTTCGACATCACAAAAGATGAGATAAAGTTTGAAGATATGTTGCCTTATGACAAGTACATGATGGTAAGACTAAACGACTATACTAAAGATGGCTTAGCAGCTTATGAAAAATATAATTATCAAGAAGTCTATAAATTGACGAATTATTTTGTATCGTTCGATCTATCTAACTTCTATCTAGATTTTACAAAGGATATTCTATATATCGAAAAAGAGGACGCAAAGGCAAGAAGAAGCGTGCAGACGGTTTTATACAATGTCGTCAACAGTTTAATTAGACTCTTAGCGCCTATCTTACCTTACACTTCTGAAGAAGTATACAGTTATATAAAGGATAGTGGAGAAAGCGTACATCTAGAGCGCATGCCTGAAGTAGTTAAATTCGATAGAGAAGAAGAAATTAGAAAAGACTTCGGTTTATTCTTCCAAGTTAAAGAAGATGTCAACAAAGCTTTAGAAGATGCTAGAAATGAAAAATTAATCGGTTCTAGTTTGGAAGCAGAAGTTTACATAAATGCTAAAGATGAATATAGAAAAGTATTAGATGGTTTAGCTGAATATTTGAAGCAATTGTTCATAGTATCAGAAGTTAAATTTACTGACGAGGAATTGCCTATCATCAGTAAAGTAGGCGTAAAGGTACAAAAATCAGTTGGCGAAAAGTGCGAGCGTTGTTGGAACTATGTTGAGCATACAGAAGATGGACTTTGCCCAAGATGTAAAAATATTTTGAAATGATGAATGAAGACTATTCGTATAATGCGAGTAGTTTTTTGTTGTTTTTTACTATCACAATACTATCGATATACTTGCAATTATAACCGTTTGGTTATATACTTTTATCATAGGACGTACTCACAAAATAAGTATTACTTACAGACCATAATCTCATCGTTCGACATAGATTTTATAAAATCTATGATAGACTGAGTAGAAAGAAAGGGAACAATTTTATGGAAGAAAAAAATAATAAAAAGAACATAATCTCATTGATAGTACTATGTGTATCGATCGTGGCCCTTACTACATCACTAACATATGCATATTTCGTATCCCAAGTAGGAGAAAATGTAGAAGAGAAATTTACTATCACGAGCGGAACTCTAGCTTTGACGTTTAGAGATAACGATGAGACTGTAGAGAACATCGAAGGAACGTGGAACTTAGGAGACACGATCGAGAAAGAACTCGTAATCGAAAATACTGGCACAAGGGATACATATGCAAGGATAAGTTGGGACAATTTAATAAACACATACCTAGAAGAATCGTTGACTTACACATTAGAAGAAAAGACAGACGAAGAAGGATCGACGTGGCACTCAGTAGAAACAGAGAGTAAGAACGTACCGAGAAGCCTCACAACTTCTACTCACTACTTAGCGGATCATCTACTAATCCCAGCAGGTCATACGTATACATATAGATTGAGAATCACATTTGAAGACTTAGCAGATATAGATCAAACACCAGATATAAATGCGAACTTTGTGACGAAGTTTACTATAGAAGAAAGTACGAAGGCAACTTTAGCTGATAAAT
>CASRZA010000086.1 GCA_949439935.1 uncultured Bacilli bacterium | reverse complement strand
TGAATGTTGCCTACGCTGAATATCTCAATCAGTCATAAAGTTTAACACAACTTTTGATTAAAAAAAATAAATATTACCCATAATGTTAGTGGTGAAACACATGAAAGAAATTTTTTTAGTACTATATAGAACGATATTCTTTTACTTTTTTGTAATGCTAGTATTCAGAATTATGGGAAAAAGAGAAGTAGGGCAATTGGGAGTGATCGATTTAATAGTGTCGATCTTGATAGCAGAACTCGTCGCGATAAGCATCGAAAATACCCAAGATACGATCTTCATAACGATAATCCCAATCGCAGCTTTGGTGGCATTAGAACTCATCCTCGCTCGCGTAGCTCTCAAGTCTAAGCGCATCCGAACCTTTTTTGGAGGCAAACCATCAGTGATCATAGAGAAAGGTAAAGTCAATTTCAAAGAGATGGTGCGACAAAGATATACGATAGATGATCTCTTGTTCGAACTTAGGCAAAAAAGCATAAAAAGCATCGAAAACGTGGAATATGCCTTACTCGAGACGAACGGAAAACTATCTATATTCGAGAAAAAAGTCTTCGACAAAAACTATCCACTCCCACTTATAGTAGACGGCGAAATTCAGACTAGCACCCTACGAAAGATCAAAAAGACTACCCTTTGGTTAGAACACATACTAAAGAAGAACATGCTAACAAAAGAAGAAGTATTCTATTGTTTCTATAAAGGTTATAAGCTTTTTATAATAAAAAAATCAGATCTCATCACAGAAGGCTGATTTTTTTAAGAGCCAAAAAAGAGCGAATTCACTAAAATTTACAACTTTTTTCAAGAAAAAATGAGAAAAATGAAAGTTTTCCGGAATAATAATAGTAGAGGGTATAGTTCGACATAGATCGCGTGAAAAACATGATACCATATCGGCGGGTGATAAAATGATAAAGAAATTGAAGCCGATAATATTGGCAGTAGTACTTGGTTGTGGATGTGCTTTCTTCCTTTTTAGAGAAGTCGAAAAGAAAACTCTAGCTACACCGAATGAAGGAAACGCCGTGGCGATACAGATAGGTGTATTCAAAGATGAAATCAACGCCGAAAAGATGAAGAGCACTCATGGTGGAATGATCTTCAAAGATGAAGACTTATTTAGAGTTTACTATTCGATTTTAAATAAAGACGACAACATCGAATACATAACAAAACATCTCGATGAACTCGGTATTAATTATTATCTTAAAAAACTCAACTTAAAAGATGAAGTCTTAGATTCTAGTTTAAAGATCGAAGCTCTGATGAGTAAGACCAACGGGGAGAGTAAACTCGCGATCAACGAACAACTCTTAAATATGTACAAGGAAGTGATTTAAAAATGGCAACGTTATTAAAAGATATGCCCAAAACTGATTTACCACGTGAAAGACTTCTACAATACGGTGTAGAAAATCTTTCAAACGAAGAATTGATCTCTATAATTTTAAGAACAGGTACGAAAGGTTCTTCAGTAAAAGAATTGAGTTCGAACATCTTAAAAGAATGCAAAAAAGTACAGGATTTAAAAGACTTGACGATCAATAAACTTAAAGAGATAAAAGGATTAAAAGAAGTGAAAGCCATAACCCTCGTCGCAGCGTTGGAACTAGGACGAAGAGTATACGACGAAAAAGATACGATAACCAAGGAAAAAATTAAGGATTCAGCCACAGCCTATAAATATTTTTCAAAATACATAGAAAGAGAAAAACAGGAAAACTTGTTGGCAGTGTATCTAGATAATCAGAATAGATATATTTCTCACAAGATCCTGTTTAAAGGCACTCTCAATTCATCGCTTGTACACCCTCGCGAAGTCTTTAAACAGGCCTTACTTGAAAATGCCTCGGGAATAATTGTGTTACACAATCATCCGAGTGGAAATACACGGCCCAGTAAATCTGACGACGAGACTACACAGGTATTAGCGGAGACTGGAAGCATCATGGGCATCAAACTCTTAGATCACTTGATAGTCTCAAAACAAAGCTACTATAGTTATGTCGAAGAGGGCAGATTACACTATGAATAAGATACAACCTATCGTAAACATCATAATCACATTACTCTTGTTTATCGTTCTACATAACGCCTTAATAACCGGCCTAGGTAACATCTTTTCTTTGATAAAACACGACAACAAATACGAACTCTTAGAAAGTGCCTATAAGACTAAGATCGATACTCTTGAAAAGTCGATAGCAAACTATGAAAAAGGAACGAACGCTCTAAAAATATACGAAGGAAACAATTACATCATCTCAAAAATTGCTCTAAGAGATATATATGATTTCTACAATTTCGCAGTTCTATCGACGGATAGCCTAGTGACAAAGGGAAATGCCGTCATAAACGAATCTGGCCTCGTAGGCATAATAGAAAGCGCTAACAAGACGACAGCCAAGGTAAATTTCTTGACGGGCAACGTCAAAGTGAGTGTTAAAATAGGCGACACATATGGAATGCTAGACGAATACGATAGAGAAGCAAAGTCCTTCATAATACACAACATAAACAATTATCAACCCGTCGACATCGATGAAGAAGTCACGACGAGTGGACTGCAAGAGATCGATGGCAATTTGCCGATAGGAAAGGTTTCTAAGACGGAGACTGTCGGAATAGAACAGAAAGTCTACGTAAAACCATACGTCAACTTCGACGATCTTAACTATCTAATGGTAATTAACAAATGATCACGCTTTTAATCGTTTTAGATATTTTGATAGGCAATTTGACTCCTTATACTATAAACGCCGTCATAATAGGCATACCCATGACAAAAAGTTTTACACCTCTGTTACTGTATTTTCTCTTCATGGCATTCTACGATTACAGATATCTTTTGAATCTTTTGATAATTTATCTCTTGTTTCTTCTGAACAAAAAGATGAATAGAATATTCAACGATGATCCGATCATTTTTGTCGTCAAAACCGCTTTGTTTTATTTCATATACTCGAGTTTTTTAAACTGTGGCCGATATAACTTAAATTTATGAGTGACTATGTCATTCTTTTTTGATATAATAATACCGGTGGAAGATATGAGAGAAAATCTTACTATAATCTTAATAAGCGGTAAAGCTCGCCACGGAAAGACGACATTCGCAAAGATGTTAAAAGAAGCACACGCTTTGATAGGACGCAAGGCAGTCGCCACGAGCTATGCCAAATATTTAAAACTTTATGCTCGGGAACTTACAGACTGGAATGGAGAAAATGAGACGAAACCTCGCAATTTCCTTCAGAATCTAGGTACGACGATAAGAAAGGACTTAGACAAACCAGAATTTTTTGTTGAAAGACTAAACGACGACATCGATGTATATAAACTATTCGTAGAGACAGTGATAATCGACGATGCGAGACTACCTCTCGAAATAGAGTATTTCAAAACCAAGTATCACGAAAGCGTTAAAACGCTCAGGATCGTAAGACCGAATTTTGAAAGCGATCTGAACGAAAACGAAAGGTTCCATGAGGCTGAACTAAAACTTGATAATTACGATTCGTATGATTATACTATTATAAACGACGGATCTTTAGAAGATTTACGAGCAAAAGCTCACGAACTTATTGAAAGGATATGAATTAAATGAAATTAAAAGATCTATATATAAAATTTTTCTTAGAAAAAGGACACAGCCAAGTACCGAGTGCACCAGTCGTACCTGAAAACGATAATACAGTGCTCTTTAATACTGCTGGCATGCAGCCCTTAACACCGTATTTAAAAGGGGAACCTCACCCTTTAGGAAAGAGGTTAGTAGACTATCAAAAATGTGTGAGGACTAATGATTTAGACGCCGTTGGAGATTCTTGTCACCATACATTTTTTGAGATGCTAGGAAACTGGAGTCTAGGAGATTACTTTAAAAAAGACAGTCTCGCGTGGAGCTTCGAATTCTTAACAAAAGTGTTAAACATTCCAGTCGACAAACTTGCCGTCACAGTATTCGAAGGAAACGACCTAGTTCCAAAAGATACTGAATCGGCAGAAATTTGGAAATCTCTCGGCATACCAGAAGAGAGGATCAGCTACCTCGGTGTCGAAGATAACTGGTGGCCTAACATGGAAATGTTTGGACCATGTGGACCTGACTCAGAAATATTTTATT
>CASRZA010000085.1 GCA_949439935.1 uncultured Bacilli bacterium | reverse complement strand
GCTAGAGTTCCACTCGTTATGGTAAATTTCTCTTCTACATTTTCTCCTACTTGGGATACGAAATATGCATAAGTTAGCGAAGTAGTTAAGGCCACGATCGATACACATAGCACTATTAACGAGATTATGTTCTTTTTATTTTTTCTTTCTTCCATATTATTTGCTACCTTTCAATTTATACTCATTCTATCATAGATTTTATAAAATCTATGTCGAACGAAGAGATTATGGATGATATTATTCCGTACTTATTTTATGAGTATATACTTGCTACAAGTATACAATTATTAATCGAGAAAATCAAGTGATTCACTAACATAAGTTTAGAAAAACAAAAAGTCATAAGTCAAATTACTTAGAACTATTTTATTTTTTTTAAAATCACCATTTAATAGAAAATCGAACAAATTAAGATTAATAATCCCGTCACAAACCAAACCTATCTTATCCAAAAAAAATTGCGAACTTTGGATCGTTATCATCGATATTTTTATATTCAACAAAATCTCTTTCTAACGCGCTATTATGACTTTTCATTTCATAAGTAACTTGAATATTTTGTTTTACCATCTTTTTTGACTAAAAATCTATTTCACAATTTTTAGTTTTCCCTACATACTTCATATCAATTCATTACAGACTGTACTTTCCAGCACGTCATGACTCTTATATTCAGAATTATTATTTTTAATTTAATCGATCCCTAAATCGGTTGCATAGTACTTACTCAAAGTTATAAAGCATCTATATAATTATATAATTTTTCATTTGATATTTTTCGATTTTCTTTTTCCAAATATTTAATAATATTTATAGCAGAAAATTCTCTAACGATCGTTTCGATTAAATATTGCAAAATCATATAAAAAAGAGACTAGAATAGTCCCAAATTTAAATACTTGTTGAGTAAGAATACCGCCACAGCGAGAGTTATAAGCACCAAAATTAAGATTAAGATCTTAACTACGATGCCACCTTTCATCTCATTTTCTAAGTCTGCAAAATCGTCCATATCTTTATCGTCGATATGAAATTTCCCCGTATAGAAAGAGTTGGACATCTGCTCAGTAGGAGTAAGTTCTACCGTATCAGTTTCATACTCCTCATTTTTGGTTTCGTCTTTCTTCTTTGAGTCTACGAGTTCATTATACTGTTCTATTCCCTTATCGAGTTCTTTCTTAGATAATTGCTTAGTTTTTTCTAGTTCTTCTACTAAAGATGGCTTTTTATCTGGCTCGACGGACATATCTATTTCTACTGGTTCTAAAACTTCCGTTTTCTCATCTCCCAGCAAGTCGCTTAATAAGTCGTCTTCGTGTTCAGCTTTTTTAAGCGCTTTATTTTGCTCTGCATTAAAATTAACTGTTTTTATTAGTGTCATCAAATTAGCTTCTTCGGGAGAGAGAGTTTCTTCTGGTTCAGGCTCATCTGTTCTATCTATATTTAAACTGTTTAGAATGTCGAATTGAGTTTCACGAAGCTTTAAGAATCTTTCTCTATCATAATCGGGAGTCTTGTTCTTATGAGCTGTCTCGAGCACCTTCTTTAAATCGTACTCTTTTGTGATTTCCTTTTCATCCTTCGGTTCATCTGCCTCTAAAGAATCGTCGTCGTCTTCTTTAATATCTGTACTCCTATTGCTACGTCTATTCTCTGCTTCATATTGTTGGTTTAAAATACTTTTGATCGTATCTATATCCAAATCTTCTGCATCAGTTTTTATTACAGAAATGTTATTGTTGACATCAAGTTTATCAATATCCTCGTCGCTTACCTTGCTATAGATGCTTTTATTTCTAGCAGTTCTACTAGTTTTTACTTGTTCAGACGCAGTATCATTTTCGTATTTATCCATTCTAGAACTCATATACTTCACCAGTATCATTTTATCACACTTTACATCATTATCAAATACAAATGTTGATTAAATATGTAAATTAAATTATAATATTTTTGGAGGAAAGATTATGAAAAAAGTAGAAGTTAATAAAGATTTATGCATAGCATGTGGATCTTGTATGTCGCAAGCAAAAAAAGTTTTCGGTTATGGTTCTGATGGACTTTCAGAAGTAAAAAAAGAATTCATTTCAGACGACGAGAAAAGTGCGATCTTTGCTATGGAAGGATGTCCAACTAACGCGATCACGATCGAAGACGTCAATGAAGACGAAAAAGAAAATCATGAACACGATTGCTCTTGCGCTTGCGAGGAAAAATGCTCATGTGATCACTGCGAATGCGAACATGAATAAAACGACGAGGGATCGCCGTTTTTTATTTAATCTCTAAAACACATGATTGGGATTACCCTAATTCAATCTTCTCTTTTATACCCATCGTGAGTAGCAGTTTGCGATCTTCAAACTAGGAAGTTTTAAAGGATTATATGATTTTAAAATGCCTCATTTTAAAATCATTTTGCAAAAAGGTGTCATTCTGCTTCCTCGATTCCATCTACAATGTAATCTTTACTCTTGTGAGGCTCTTCTTTTAACAATCCAGGATAACCTTGTTGCCTAAGCGCCTCATAGGTCATAATAGCAACCGTATTAGATAGATTCAAAGCTCTGACATTGTCGGTCATAGGCATCCTCATACATCTATCCAAATGTGGCTGTAAAAGTTCCCTTGGAATTCCAGTAGACTCTTTCCCAAATATAAAATATATATTTCTACTAGAATCGCTGTAATCGAATTCCGTATGAGGCTTATGCCCATATCTAGTCAGATAATAGAACTCACCATCGCGATTTTTCTCATAAAAATCTTCTATATTTTCATATACAGCATAATCGCATTTATCGATATAATTCACACCACTTCTTCTCAAATACTTCTCGTCTAAACTGAAACCCAAAGGCTTTATCAAATGAAGTTTAGAATTAGTAGCGACACACGTCCTCATGATATTGCCAGTATTCCCGGGTATCTCCGGTTCAAACAATACGATATTTATCATTTTATTCACCTGCTTTCTCGATAGAATAATACCTCACTATATCTGCATCTATTTCCTTTTCGACACAGAAAGATAAGAATTTTTTAGTATCATTATTATATGCGTAGTTGACTTGATCAATCATCTCTCTTTTTTCGTCGTACAAGGAAAATATAAATTCGTCTCCTACTTTATCTTTATTATAAATGTGACCACATATGTTAAATATATCTTTAGTGTCGTCGTACTTAGGTTTAAGCGAAGTAAGAAGGTAATCGTCAAATTTAATATTATAGTTTATCTCGTCTACGGATATTAATTCACCGTTCACATGCGATTTAAGCACGTCGTACAATAGAGCCTTTTCATTAGATTTGACCGACAAGATTTTATAACTATCAAATATCTCTGCACTTATTCCTCCGATTTCGATGCTCCCCTTCAGAGTCTCCATACAAGTCGACATAGAACTTCCAGGTTTCTCTCCAAAACTTTGTTCGACCGAGTCGACGATTTGGCAATAATAAGTTTCATCTTCAGGGTCATCTATTCGCATAGAATAAAGGCCATTTTTAATATAGACGTTATACTTTCCATTTATAGTAACTTTTATTTTAGAAGCATCCAAAACTATCTGAGAGTCCTTGAAATACGTTGAATCTTCAATAGCTTTCTTAAAAGTCCTAAATCTCACATCTTCCAAACTTTCAACTTCTACTTCTACCTTCGGTTTAGGATTGATCATACTGGCAAAACTGTTCGAAATAACGCGCATAGAAAATATAAAGAGAAAAAATACTAACGATAAAATTCCATAAGCTTTTTTATTCATATCTTTCGCTCCTCGTGAAAAATAAGAGTACCAACTCTTATTCGCAAACATAAATCGTCAAAATGTTCTAGACATTTCTCATAAAATATCCTCATATTCACCGACAAAAGTATAACACAACTTAGTATATTTCATCAAATAAATTTTACAGTTTTTTCAAGTTCTCTTCCATAGATATCGGCTTATCACAAAAATCTCTATATACTTCGCAAAAACTACTCGAGTACCTCTTCAAAGTGGAATTTACTTTTGCAATTGAGCTATTATTGTTAATACACACGCATAATGATTATGTCATTATGCAAGTGTGTTTTTTTAATTGACAAAATTTAGTCAAATTGGTTGTACTGTAATAAATATTTTAGTATAATTTATTCAGGAATACTTTAACAGTTGAGTGCTTACCTCCGAAAGGAGGTGATGAAAATGACTAAGAAAGATT
>CASRZA010000084.1 GCA_949439935.1 uncultured Bacilli bacterium | reverse complement strand
TGCCCTACCTTCAGAACATCGATATCATTCAAGTTAAATTCTTTTATAAGATCTTCTTCCACTTTAACTCCTGCATCGCCCATAAATAAAAATTTATGATCGTATAGTTCGGTATAAATGACGGATGAATTGTCATTTTCATTTCCATAATCTTTATTATTTAAGAAGTGCAGTTTGCCGTCATCTATATTTATTTCTTTAATACAAGAAGAATATGGTATCTTCTTTTCTTCTAGTGCTTTAATTACAGTTAGTTCTAGTTCTTTAAATTCACCACAATTAAAAATTACCTCGCCGATCTTCATGTTTTCTATTAAATAAATTGCCTCTCCCATATGATCGTAATCGCCATGAGTCAAAATCATATGATCTATCTTATCGATTCCGAGAGAATTCAAATATGTTATAGTGTTTGCCGAGACATGATATTTTGATGTGAACGAGCCAAAGCTCTCTTTTCCGCCAGTATCGATCAAGACAATCTTTTTGCTCCTAGGACTACGTATAATGGCCGAATCTCCTTGTCCTACGTCTAAAAAATCTATGTAACAATTCACATCTAATAAAGGTCCAACTTTATTTAAAAGAACGATACAGACAAGCAATATACAGGTCTTATAAAATTTTTTCTTTATTCCTAACATCAAGATCGCATAATAAATTATGACTAACCAAAGACTCATCTTAGGCACTACTATATATAAAAAATCGACCTTAGCTAAAAGACTATTTAGCATTTCTAAAAAGAATATACTCATCTTAGTAAATGGACTTAAAAACCTGAACACGAAGCTCAATAAGCACAATGGATAAATGATAACTGAAACTAATGGAACAAAAATGATATTAAAGAAAGTACTCAATAAGTTAACTTTAAAAAAATTTTGAATCGTGATCGGTAAGCTGAACAGCGTCGCCACTAAACTCGTTCCTAATATTTTATGTTTAGTTATAACTTTAGAAGAATAAAGCAAACCGAATGTCGTCGTAAAAGAATAAATAAAGCCTATGTCGAGAATTAAGAAACTATCATAGAAAAGTAAAATGCACCCACTTACTATCAAGACATTTAAAGTTTCGACTTCAAGTGCATATATTTTGCACAAACTGAGAAGACTAAATAGGACACATGCCCTTAAGACACTTGGCGAAAATCCGGTTAAAAAAGCATATAACCAAACGAATAAAACTGTAATTATATACCGTTTATTCTTCTTAAAATGCATCTTCTCTAGAAATACTAATATCGCTCCTGAAAACAAACCTATATGCATTCCAGAAATTGCAAAAAGATGAGTAACGCCGTTTTTCCTGTAATCTTCAAAAGTCTCAGCATCCAAGAGAGACTTATCTCCTAACAACAACGTGAACATGTAATCTTTCATCTCGAAAGACATTATCCTGTCTACGATGACATTTTTAATGCCATATAAAAGATTCATGTTCTCACCGATAATATTGATAGTCTCAGCAGTGCAGGTATGCACGATTCCATGATTATAAAGGTACTTTTTATAATTAAATGTGTTCGGAACCGTATTATTCTGAGGTTCACCCAAACTACCTTTTATTCTCAACTTGCTTCCTAGTCTATATTTTTTTCTTGCCTCTACCACTTTGTCGTTTTCGTCTAAGTAATAATTACAATTCAATTTCTCGACACCTTCGATGGTATACACTATTTTCCCTTCGACTATTTTCAGATCGATAAGTACACCTTCGAACGTCTCGTCATCTAAGCTAAAATATCCTTCTTTTTCTCTCGTCACATTTATCCATACATAGCAAAAAGTGAATAAAACTAATATGATATAAAACCACTTAGAATTTAAGACTCTATTTATTTTTTTTCTTATCATTAATCGTCGAATTAAAGGTTACAAACTCCGCCTCCATGATTCTTAGATTTTCACCCGAAAAGGGTTCACCATATTCCTTTTCCATAGCATTCCCCAATTTATCTACAAAAAGCTCGTATTTTTCTTCGCCAAACCGAATAAAATAATCGTATAGAAACTTTCCAACATCCATTCTCATTCTTTGTATATCTTTGTTTCTCATTTTTTCTTCCTCCTTTACAAAGTTATATTATCTTTTATTTTTTCGAAAGCCTTATCGCCTATACCGCTTACGTTCATCAAATCTTCTAGCTTGAGAAAAGGTCCATTTTTCTCTCTATAGTCGATTATAGCAACCGCTTTAGATTCGCCAATGCCTTCTAAAGTCATCAATTCCTCAAGTGTTCCCTTATTGAGTGAAACTTTTTCTTTGGGTTTAGTATTCCCATCGTTTCCATTCACATCTGGACATTCGACGACTTCGACAGTTTCACATTCGCACTTAGGCACTTCACAAACTACTTCATTCGTGGCTTCTTTCTTGCTAAGTTCATCTTTGGTAAATACGTATATGACCATTTCATCTGTAAGTTTCTTTGACAGATTGATGTTCTTTGTACTACCCTTAGATGTTACCCCGCCTGCAAGTTTGATCGCATCTTGTATGTTAGATCCGGCTTCTAGTTCGTATACGCCTGTCTTTTTAACGGCACCTTTGACATCGACTTTTATCTTCTTCCCAACTTCATCTTCGACTACTTGTTGACTTTTATTGTCATCTTTACACGACGCTTCTTTATCGATCACTTCGTCACATTTATTATAGTAAACATATACTCCACTTAAGACGATAGAGACGATTCCGAACAAAATTGCAATTATGGCAATAAAATTTCGTTTCACGATATCTTTTATGCATTCCATATCGAACATATTTTTACCTCCTTCTACTATTATTATTCCGGAAAACTTTCATTTTTCTCATTTTTTTTAAAAATTTTTTTCATCTAGGCGAACGTATGTTCTATTTTTGGCTTTTTTTCGACAAATATTCTTTTTTGGCAAATTTGTAAACAATATAAAAAGAGAAAACACTCATTCTTTGTTTTCTCAAAAACTACAATTTTAACTCTAGACCACCCAGAGAGACTTTGTCCTTAGAATCTAAGTCATTTATTTAAGTATTTGGTAGATAAAATGGCGAATTTAAAGTTCCATTTCCTTGGAATTGATTTAAGTATTCTGGCTTGATATTGATTACTGGAGCGACCGCACCACTGGCAGACAAACCGTAGTTGTTCAACGCACCGTTATAACTAACATAGAACATATAATCATAGCCATAAGTGCTAACATAACTTGGTGAGAACGACCAATACCAATTCCCTTTGTATAGGTAATAACTTTGGTTTGTTGTTCCATACTTTCCACTTCCTGCTGCCACTACCTCATCTCCTGTAATTAATCCCACTGGATATGTTAAATTCCCGTTTCCTCCGCTTTCTGCACTCGTTGTGAATTTATCATTCTCCTGTGGACATATAAATTGCGGTTTTACTTTACTTGCATCTGTTTTCCATACATTACTTCTAGCTGTTACTCCGTATGCTGTCGAATTATCTCTATACCCTAGTCCTGTATCGCTCGCATTTCCAGTCGCACTCTTCCCTGGCGTACTTCTATCATTACAGAAAATCGCGTCTTGGACATAACTATTATATCCCGTATCTACTATGTTACTCTTATACCAGTTGTCTACTGCTATCTTGATCTCTGAGTTCGTTTGATTTGTTTGTGCTTGAACTTTACTCGTGCTTGCTATTCCTTGTGCTCCACCGAACATCCAGCCTACATACTTCGCATCGACTTGGTTCTTATTCCACACTTGATTAGTCAAAGCAAACCCTCTTGTGTATGTATTAATTCCCGATGTAACTGCTCCATCGTATTGCATTCTGATCGACCCGTCACCATTGAATCTAATTATTCTCCACCACATGTCTTGGCCACTTGAGTTCTTTCCAAATTTGATGTAGTTGTTCTCTACAGCTCCTCTAAAATAATAACTCATTCCATAATCGTCTTCCATACTAAATAAGCCATTTGCCGTCTCGTCTGTCGTCGCTGGGTTTGCAAAATTTGGGTTGCCATCTTGAACATGTATTGTTATATCGCCTATCTCTATTTTCGGTATATCTTTATCAAAATAAAGATTACATACATCTACGTGGCTCACTCTTAAACTTATCACTTTTGTCTTCGGATCCTGTGATAAAATGCCACCATTTTTACATGTGCTTTTCTCTAAGTTCAATACATACCCTTCTTTAGGAAATTCTTTCGAAGTGCTCATTTGATAATTCCCCTCTTCATCTTGGATATACATCGCGATCATTTCTTTTTTATT
>CASRZA010000083.1 GCA_949439935.1 uncultured Bacilli bacterium | reverse complement strand
ACTGCTGTCTCCCGTAGGAGTCTGGGCCGTGTCTCAGTCCCAGTGTGGCCGATCAACCTCTCAGTTCGGCTATGCATCGTTGCCTTGGTGGGCTATTATCTCACCAACTAGCTAATGCACCGCAGGCCCATCTCTAAGCGAAGCTTTAAAGGCTTCTTTAAACCGTAGTTCACATTCGGTATTACTATCCGTTTCCAGATGATATCCCCAACTTAGAGGTAGGTAACCCACGTGTTACTCACCCGTTTGCCACTAGAAGGAAAATCCAAATCAATAGAAATCCATTTTTGTGCAAGCACTCCAATTTCAATCTACATCAATGGGCCTTCTCGTTCGACTTGCATGTCTTAGGCATGCCGCAAGCGTTAATCCTGAGCCAGGATCAAACTCTCAATAAAAAATAACTTTATTATAAATTAAGTTAATTCGTTAAGTTCAATCTTAGCTACTCAATTAATTAATTTGACATTTTACTCAGTTTTCAAAGATCATTTGCAGAAGGTTTGTTTTTGCTTCTTTCCCTTCGTGCACAAGTAATATATCATTTCGACATATTAAAGTCAACACTTTTTTTGAATTTTTTTTATTTTTTTTTCAATTTTCGATAAATTGACGTAAAAATGGGCTTTTTTATGGCTTTTTTTGTCTCATTTTTTCATAAAGTTCGTAATAGTGTTCGATCATTTCTTTGCTAAAAACTCCAATATTATTTTTTTTCATGTCTATAAGTTTTTGCAATTCGTACTCGACTACTTTTTCTAAATCTGGTCCATAATTCATCTTTTTTTTGTGATATCTATATTCGTTTCGATCCAAAACCTTGAATGCTCCATCTGGAAATACTCTCAAATCTAAATCGTAGTCTATATATTTTATGAGACCATCATCTATAATATACGGACTTGCCATGTTACAGTAGTAAAAAAGTCCTTTTTCTTTCATCTGACCGATTATGTTAAACCATTCGTCTTCATAGAAGATCAGAATGGCTGGCTCTTTTGTATGATATCTAACCCCCCCTTTCTCGATTATCTCAGTTTTATAATTTGCACATACAAGCATCTTTTCTGTTATTTCTAATACTGTTGCTTCATCACAAGTCCTATGAAGCGTGCCATCGTGTTTATAACAATGTACTTGTAGCTTATCTCCTTCTTTTATTTTTCTCATTTATACACTCTCGTCTCTTCACGTTGTATTATAACAAAAAAAAGACTAAATTAACAGTCTTCTTTAATCGACGCTTTTATAATTGTAAAGGAAAAATGTTATTCTATGTCGTCGAGTTTTTTGGAATTGATCTTTAAAGCATCTATACCTGGTAAAGAATGGTCTGCTATGAATGAAAGCGTCGAGCCGCCACCTGTGGAAATAAAGTCCATTTTATCTTCATAGTTAAACTTTTTAACGGCTGCTCCTGCATCTCCGCCACCGACTATCTTTTTTGCATTTGTGTTAGATATTATATTTAGTATCTCTTGAGTTCCGTTAGAAAAAGGTTTTTGTTCATACATTCCTACCGTTCCATTGATAAATATCGTTTTCGCTGTATCTAAAATGCGCTTAAAATTTTGTATCGCTTCGCTTCCTATATCTCCTATAACGTCATCGACAACGATTTCATCGATTTTTTTGAGTTCGTATGTATCAGCGTATGAAGGTGATGTTATGACATCTTTAGGTAGAATTATTTTATCTGGGAATTCTTGCATTATCGCTCTAGCATTTATTACGGCTTGGTCGCTGACTAAGCTTGAACCGACGTCATATCCGGCTGCCTTTAAAAAAGTATTAGCTATTCCACCACCTAATAAGATATGATCTGCTTGTTCAGCTAAACTATAAATAAGTTGGATTTTATCATCCAGTTTTGCACCACCCATTACAACTATGAATGGGCGAGGAGGATTTTCTATTAGAGGTTGCAAATTGGATACTTCTTTTTCGACGAGAAATCCCGCGACACTCGGAAGATATTTAGGGATTCCCGTTACGCTAGCATGTTTTCTATGCATACTTCCGAAAGCATCGTCGATATAAACGTCAGCAAGATCAGCCCAATACATAGATAATTGGGCGTCACATGAACTCTCTAAATCTCCTTCTAGATCCATATATCTAGTGTTTTCGACTAAGATCATTTGGCCTGGCTCAAGGGTTCTTGCCATGTTATCGAGCATCGTTCCCATAACCACACTGCAATAGAGAATATCATATCTATCGAGGCTTTTTATGTAATCATAGACCGGCTTAAGCGAATTATTTGCTTTATCTTCTTCAGTTTTAACTCTTCCGAAGTGGCTTAAAATGATCACTTTAGCGCCTTCTTTAGCTAAGTAGTTTAATGTTTCAAAGGAATCGTCGATCTTTTTCGTGTTCGTTATTTTCCCGTCTTCTATAGGTACGTTGTAGTCGACCCTTAAGATAACTTTCTTTTCTTTAAGATTCACATCTTTTATATATTTAAGCATGTTTTCAACTCTTTTCTAGTCTGTATTTATATTATACTAAAAAAATGATTAAGTAATCAAGACTTAATCATCAATTAGGTTCGCTACAGTTATTACTTCGTAGGAGTCCTTGTATTTGCTTTTAGCAGCATTAACCAAGTTTATCCAGTGAGGCCTTGCCACTTTCTGTCCAGATGCATTTATTATAGGACAGTAGATACGTCCTATAGACTCGAGTGTCGTCAACCCTTTTCCGTAGTAATTCTTTGATAGTAACCTGATGTAACTAAGAACACCATATTCGATATTCCTATATTTAATCAACCCATTTTTACTCATTCCACCATATATGTTGTTGGCATTTAACATATATTTTACTTTATAATATCCGCTTTCGGCTGCACCTATCGAAACAGCGGTAAGGTAGTCTACATTATCATAGATATCGGTGAAGTACTTTATCAAGTCTTCTATATAATCAGCGCTACCAGCGTATGGAATGGTTTTTTTTGAAACAAGGTTTGGATTTTTAGATGCAAACTCATAAAGATAATCTATGAATCCTTCTTCAAAGGAACTAAAGCTTTTTAATCTTCCATTCTTGTCGGTGAGTTTTCCTATATTCTTTTTTTCGTATATATATTTATCGTTAATGTTAATTAAGTCGTCATATATATATTTTGAATCTATACCAAAAGTTTTACTCATGAATTCTATCGTGTCGTTCTTTTCATTTAAAAAACTTTCTACACTATAATATTTACCCTCTAAATCTAACAATACTACTCTCGGCGATGCCGAGGGAGGGACTTCTTCCATTGCAAGTGTTTTAGTATTGCTATCTCTTGCAAATCCTATATCTCCTTTTGGCAGTATTTCCGTATTAAGTTGTAATGGTAATACTATGATTGCAGATAATATCATATTTTTTATGGCTCTTTTTGCCACAGTATTTTTCATTTATGTTCTAACCTCCTATTAAGACCGAACGTGCAATACTATACCATAATATATGGTCATTGTCAAATTTCGACAATGATATATATCCTGATAATTCTAATATGGATATCACTGGGATTTTTTATTCACATTCGACAAAATAGTATAAATATTTTATTGTTGGTCTATTTTCGTTACATAAATATAGTGCGACATATAAAGATGACGACTTAAAAGTCATCAGGCAAAAACATCAAATTTTTATAGCATCAATTTAAGTTTTTCAATTTCATTTGCAGAGAATTTAAAGCATTCTATGATCGTATCAAGATTGATCCCTTTATTGAACATGGTCTTAGCTGTCTCCAACTTTTCGTGTTTTAGTTTCTCTTTTTCTGCACCTAGTTTCTCTTTTTCTGCACCGAGTTTCTCTTTTTCTGCACCGAGTTTCTCTTTTTCTGCACCAAGTTTCTCTTTTTCGGCATTAAGTCTATTTTCTTCACTTTGTATTTTCTCTTTGAGTTCAATTTGCATAATTTCCTTTTGATATGCTATCTCCCCGTCGA
Source organism: uncultured Bacilli bacterium (assembly GCA_949439935.1). Lineage (GTDB taxonomy): Bacteria > Bacillota_I > Bacilli_A > RF39 > UBA660 > RUG11867. The sequence continues at coordinate 471 of CASRZA010000083.1, read as the reverse complement.
TCACGTCTTGAATGTGATCATAAGATTCTAGCAAATCATCCTCTAAAACTTGATTTGACTCTTCTATGTATCTTTTCATTATCTCGTCTCCTTCCGCTAATGCTTGAATATCCTTTTCATCTGTCATAGCCATTATCAAAATACTTTTTTCTAGGTCATTTAAACTGTCCTTATTATACAATTTATTTTTTATTTTTGGAACATAGATATCTAACGAAACTTTGTAAATAGGCATTTTACCATGCGAATTTATTCTACGGCTGATGTCGTATACTCCCACGCCCTCCCTGGTGAAGAAGTTTACCGCAATTACTCTGTAATAAGCGTATGGAGAACCACTTTTTACTTCTGTTTTCGCTAATCGTTCCATGTAGTCTAGATTTCGTCTTAATGAATCCGAATTGTTAACTTCAATGTTGATTGTTAGGACGGGTTCATACCCCGAGGCTTTGCCTCGAAGCGGAAGCGTGA
>CASRZA010000082.1 GCA_949439935.1 uncultured Bacilli bacterium | reverse complement strand
AATATAAAAAAGAGTACTTGTAAAAATGGAGGAATTTTATCACAAGATCCGACGACAAAAATGATAAGTTTAAAAGTAAGTCATGCTGATGCATGTAATCTATATTTTGATAAAGATATACCAAATATAACGACGGGAGAAGAAGCATTAGAATATTTAAACATCAAAGTAAACCCAACTAACAAAACGACAGGATTTGAGACTCCAGCCACGACAGATGAGACAGCAAACGGATTATTCAGTATGGAAGATGACTATGGGACTAGTTACTATTATAGAGGAACAGCTCCAAACAACTACGTTAAATTCGGAAAGAACGCATCGGGACAAGACATGTGGTGGAGGATAATCAGATTCAATGGAGACGGGTCAATCAGAATGCAATACGACGGAGCAGGAGCATCAGGAACAAACACCTATACGAGAGATTTTGCCCTGACGAGTCAAGTATGGAATTCGAAACAAGACGATGCAAAGTACGTAGGCTGGATGTTCGGAGGAGCACAAGGAGTAGCGAGTACATCAAAAGAAGGAGCCCAAAGAAACGAGACAAGTTCACCTATAAAGATCGCAGTCGACGCTTGGTATAAGGGTAACATAGTAGATACAGGATACGGTAACTACGTCCATGATGCTATCTTCTGTAACGATAGAAGTACGCCTGGAAAAAATGTGACTGGTTTGACAAGCGATACAGGGTTAGGCTATGGAAAAAACGAAACTGGATATGGGGCGTTAGGAAGATTTATGACTGGAAATAATGGAACAAATTTAGGCTCCCATCTTAATCCAAAACCACAATTTACCTGTCCGCAGGAGAATGATAAATTCACAGTAAGTACCGTGAAAGGAAATGGAAGTCTTGAATATCCAGTAGGATTAATCACAGCAGATGAGATAGTAGCAGCAGGAAGTGGAAAGTACGATACAGCAAACGAAAGTTATTATCTATACAAAGGGTGGAGATACTGGTCGTTCTCGCCTCGCTATATGCAGATTGGTTATTATACTTATACTTATATGTTTTATATTAGTTCTTCTGGCTCTTTGAATGGTTATAGTGATTTGCACTATGATAATAAGGTTGCTCCGGTAATCAATATTAAGCCCGAATACATAAGTCATCTCGAAGGCAGTGGCACTATCGATTCGCCATGGACTCTTAAATAACGTGTAAAGAAGATATCATAAAATATCTTTTTTCTTTAACAAACTTTCTAACTATGGTATATTAAATATGGTGGAGACTATGGGAAAGATATTGAAAAAAATGGATAAACCTTTATTTTTTGTCACGTTGATCTTATGTATCATAGGTCTCGTTATGGTCTTTAGTGCTTCTTCTATCTCGGCAGTTTTGCAGTATAAAGTTAGCACTTATCATTTCTTTAAAAAACAACTTATTGCTATGGTAGGAGGGTTCATAGTCGGAATATTCTTTCTACTGCGCTTTCCGATCAGCAAATATAAATATTTGAGTAGTTTGATGATGCTCGGAATAACAGTGGCTCTGGCGGGACTATTTTTCTATGGAACTTTAACCAACAGCGTTTACAGTTGGTATAATTTAGGGCTCTTCTCATTGCAACCGAGTGAATTCGCTAAGACTGTAATAATCATTTACTTAGCGTGTTATTTTGGTAAAAATATAAATTGTGAGCGAAGATTCTTCTTTTTAAGGCCTGTTATCGCATGTGCTGTTGTCGCCGGGCTCATATTCTTGCAACCAGATTTAGGTACAGCGGCCATCATAGGATTGAGCGTATTCATGATCTTCATGGCAGTACCTTTTTCTAAAAAAGACAAAGATGTTAAGATATTTAAGATAATTGGAACGATCGGCATAGTTGCAGTCGCTGGCGTGATGCTGTTCGGAGGAGAACTTCTTAATAAAGAGCAAGCGAGTCGTTTGACTTATAGAGCACCCTGTTCGAGATATAAAGACAAAACTGGATATCAGGTATGCAACGGCATGATCGCCATGAACAACGGTGGATTATTTGGAGTAGGTTTAGGTAACAGCACTCAGAAATATTTGTACCTTCCGGAAGCACATACGGATTTCATTTTTCCTATAGTGGTCGAAGAACTCGGAAGCGTTGCGAGCGTGGGCATAATACTTTTATACGTCTACATGCTGTATCGAATTTTAAAGATCGCAAAGAATGCAAAGGATTTAACAGGTTCACTCATAGCGTATGGAACTTTTACAGTTATTTTGTTGCATTTAATAGTTAACTTCGGTGGGATATTGGCTTTGATACCTTTGACAGGTGTTCCTATACCGCTAATGTCTTATGGAGGAAGTGTCACTCTTAATACGCTGATCATGATATTTTTGACACTGAGAGTTTCGGTGGAACGAGAATCTAAATCGAAACAAATTAAAGAAGAATTAAGTTAGGAGAGAAAAGTTTATGATGGGAAGAAAGCCAAAGATTTTAATAGGATTGGTTGTAGTAATAGGAATAGTAGTAGGAGCTTACTTTTTCATTTTACCTATGTTTAAAAAGGGGGAAGCAGTTAAACCTGGTCCGAATCCAAGTGGTGGAGAAACAGAAAAATTGGTTACTATCGAAAGCATTAAAGAGCTAGCAAAAACGAGCGATTTAAAGATAAATACTACCGTAGAAAGTAGAATACATGTAGATAACGAACCTGGCACTGGGTCTAGGATAGATCTCGTGTTAGAAACAGGGAAACTATATCTCGCTAATAGCACTAACAGAAGTCTTGTCAAAGGTATAGACGAAGAAGTCGTCATGATTAAGAACGCCAACAACGATTGTACTACTTCTAAACAAAACATTTTAATTCTTACTAATAAAGGAAATCTGTACATTTTAGAAAATTCTTACAATTCTAGTCAAAGATTTAATACGAATATACTCAACAGTTTGAAAAATAATGAAAGTGTAACGTTAAATCTAAGCAAGGTCAATTCGTCTCATAAGGTTTTAGCAATCACAGAATATTATCACAACAGTTCTTGTAGATCGTGTGGAAGAGGTGATTTAGTCGTCTATACAGCAGATGAAAAGTTTAGAATCTATGAATCTATGAAAGAAATAGACAGTTTAGAGAAGACAGAGATATGTGGAGGCCCTTTCAACATTTATATGACGATCTATGAAAATGGAACTGCCTCAGATAAAGAAGGGTGGTTATTGGAGAACAGATATTCTGGTGACCTAGTTATAAAAGAAATTTTCAGAAACGATCGAGGAGCTTATTTGATCGATCACTTAAACTATCTTTACACTATTAAAGAAGAAGATGGCAGATTGAAGGTAGAGTTGTATAGGGATACTAGAGTTTTAAACTATTCTAAAGATAACAACAATTTTAAAATAGAGTTCGAATCTGGACATACGATCGATTTTGTAAACTGGAAGTATGTAGACGAGTACTAACTAGCTGTATGAAGAAGAACAATGGTTCTTTTTTTATAAAGTATTGTTATATCGATTTTCCTAGAATTATGATAAACTAGTGATAATGAAAAGAAGATATGTCGTGATGAAAAAGATATCTTATGGAATAATCGATTACAAAAAGTTAATAACAGTGGGATTCGAATATATAGATAAAACTATGTACTTAGAAAAATTAGAAAACATAGGAGAGAATCTAATATACTTAAGGCATAGAAGATTCGAGAAGAGTCTATTTACAGGCATGATGTTCTACTAATATGACCTCAACAGTGTTGATGAATTCGATACTCGGAATAGAAGATTGTATCTACTATTATCATTGTAAATCTATATTTTGAAGGGAACAAAGAAGTGACTTTATATAACATAATCGTGGATCTCAAATATATCAAGAAAGGCGAGAACGATGGCAAAAAGATGATCGAAGAGAAGAGAGTCGAAGGAATAGAACAATTGAAGAGATACAATCTAGATAAAGGAAACTTAAAGAAATACTTGTTGATCTTCGTAGGAAGAGATGTCAAATCGATAGAAAGCTTGGATTAATTCCAAACTTCTAAAACTTGCTGTCAAATCATATTGAAAAGTCTTGACAAGAGTAGCCCGTCAGGGTTAGAATTTAAGAGTAGACAAGGTCCGGATAAAACACAAGGTCCGGATAAAACACAAGGTCCGGATAAAACACAAGGTCCGGATATATAGAAAGTAGGGCCTTTTAACATGGGGAAATTTAATAAAAAGTTGATAGTTTTGGGAAGCTTAGGAGTAGTTATAATAGGAAGTTTAACTTATAATTTATTGAATAAACCTAACGATATTGAAAACGATCAAAATAAAAAAGAAATGATCGCGATGTATGTCCAAGATGAAGAGGGAAATTATCAAATGTCAAACTCAAAAGAGTTTCCTAAAGAGGGGTATGTATTGAATTTAGAGAAAAGTACCTGTAAAAATGGAGGTATTTTATCACAAGATCCGACGACAAAAATGATAAGTTTGAAGGTTAGTCATGCAGATGCATGTAATCTATATTTTGATAAAGATGTACCAAAGATAACTACAGGAGGGCAAGCATTAGAATATTTAAACATCAAAGTAAACCCAACTAACAAAACGACAGGATT
>CASRZA010000081.1 GCA_949439935.1 uncultured Bacilli bacterium | reverse complement strand
ACGATAATAAGTGTTTCACACGATCGCACCTACATCGACGAAGTCATAGACGAGATATATCTGTTAAAACCTGATGGGATTTTCAGAAAAAATTGACAAATAATCATAAACCGTCTTGCCTGTAATTAAAATAAATGATATCATTATCTAGACGTCTCAAAGATGAGACAGACTTGAGAAGGAAGATAAAGATGGTACACATAGCAGTCTGCGACAACAAATTTAACGTATTAGAAAAAATAAAAGATGGCAAAAAAACTATGCTCATAAGGGGAGCAGATGGAAGAAAACTTCCACATAGTCGAGTCTTCGTAGATGATGAACTATATTTCTTTGAAAAAAACTCTAAGGCGATAAATTATAAAGCTAGAGTTTTAGACGTACACAATTACACAAAACTTACAAATCAAGAAATAGATAAAATATTAGAAGATAATAAAGATAAGCTAGCTTTAGAGAACAAACAACAGGAAAAATATAAAAAAAAGTGTCTCTGCCTTATCGAATTTGACTCGTTTGAAGAAATAGACTCGATCGACTTCCAACTTTCAAGAAATACTGAAGACTGGGTAATGGCTGAATCATTAGAAGAATTACAAAAATAAGAAAGAATAATGGCAACGTCAAGTTCTTTCTTTTTTAATTCGATAAAAGATACGCACAAAGCTCAAACTATGTTATAATTTTAATATAAGCTAAGTGCTTACGATCAGAATGGAAGGTATATTATGTTAAATGAAAAAGTAGCTGTAGTAACAGGAGGTACGAGGGGAATAGGTTTAGAGATCGTCAAAACTTTTAAAGAAAACGGAGCCAAAGTAATTCTTTTCGGCTCAAGAAAAGAGTCCACAGAAGAAGCCATCGAAACCTTAAAGAAGGACAACGTAGAAGTAGAAGGATATTTTCCTAAGTTAGACGACCTACAAAGTGTCGAAAAAGTCATAAACGAGATAGTAGAAAAATACGGAAAAATAGATATTCTAGTAAACAATGCAGGTATATCTGCCAACAAAAAAATCGACGAGACTAGTGAACAAGAATTTGAAGACATAATGGATCTAAACGTCAAAGCGATGTTTAACACGATTAAAGCGACAGTTCCTTATATGAAAAAAGAGAATAGTGGAGTAATCTTAAATACCTCTTCGATGGTCAGTATCTATGGACAACCATCTGGTGTGGGATATCCTACGAGCAAATTTGCTGTGAACGGTCTCACAAAATCTCTTGCAAGAGAATTAGCGCCATATAACATCCGTGTCAATGCCGTCGCTCCGGGAATAACGAATACAGACATGGTTGCCAAACTTCCAAAAGAGATGATCGAACCATTGATTAAAACTATACCTCTAGGAAGAATCGGGGAACCAAGAGATATAGCAAATGCATTTCTCTTCCTAGCAAGCGATCTGGCGAGTTATATCACAGGAGTAATTCTCTCCGTCGATGGAGCGGCAAGATCTTAAAATGAACAAAGGAAAATTATCATGTTAAGAAAAGCAATCGTTTTAATATTATGTCTTATATCCATGTGTGGTTGTTCAAGTCCCCGCGAAGAGACAAAAAGTGAGATGGTAAACCGCATCATATCCGAAAACAACTATATAATGCTCGATGTCCGAACAAAAGAAGAATATGAAGAAAGCCACATAGTTGGCGCTTTAAACATACCTTACGACGAGATCGACGAAAATACAGACCTCGACATAAATAAAACAATCATGGTTTACTGCAGAAGTGGCAATCGAAGTTCAATTGCAACTGAAACTTTAAAAACACTAGGCTACGAAGTTATAGATCTAGGTGCGTTCAACACTATAGATTTAGCCAAAGAATGAATGCATATAAGCAAGCACTTATATGTGTTTTTTGTCCAATAGTTACATTTTATTTGCCAACCACGACGATTTTATAGTATCATTATTATAGAGGTGTTATCATATGAACGAAAACGATTCCTACATCGTTCAAAAAAATCTTCTAGTTGGTTTCAAGGGATTTACTAAAGACCTGCTAGTTCCTAACGCCGTCACTGAAATAGAATCAAATATATTGTGTAGCGATTTAGGACCACCTTACGAAGTCGATTCTATATATGTTCCTTCATCTGTAAAAGTGATTAAAGATTATGCCTTTTGTGGGATTCCCACAAAGAAAATAACACTTAACGAAGGACTAGAATATATTGGATCTTATGCTTTTGACGGGACGGTAGATAAAGTAGCTATTCCATCATCGGTAAGCGACGTAAGTTTTAATGCATTTACAAATTGTTCACTAAAAACAGTTGAAATTGCAGATGTTTCTGAGCACGTTTCATACTTTAAACAAAAGTACGGAGAGAACGTAAAGACTTTAATAATACGAGATTTGAACGACGATGTTTTAAATATCGTAAGACAACTAAAAAGACAAAACGTAAATATTCCTCACCTTGTAATCCGCAATAGAGCAGTCTCGAACGATTTCAAAAGGCAGATAAGAGATATATACCCAAACGTAATTTCGATAACCGACGACACAAAACCGATCCCTAGAAACGAACAGAATAGTCATCTACCTAAAAAATTTGGCTCGGAGTGGATTGTCATAGGGACAATTCTCAAAGGATATAAAGGCTCTTCCCATGAAATTGAAATTCCAGAAGGAATCGAAGAGATCGAAGGAAGTAACTGTTATGACATATATACATTAGATGACCGCGATTTACAAAATGTAACCTTACCAACAAGTCTCAGAAAAATAGGCGAATTAGCATTTTCTGACAATCATCTTAAGAACATTTCATTGCCACCTTTTCTCGAAGAGATTGGACACCATGCTCTTTACAATAACGATATCGAAGAATTAGTCATTCCACAAAGTGTTTCAAAAATTGGGTTATGTGCTTTTGATGAGAACCCGATAAAAAAGATCGAGCTATATGATACATACGCCAGCACGAATGACGAACAAAGCATATTCAATGCCTTTAAAAATCTCAATCCATTAGAAGAAATAACTGTTCACAACACGATCGGTGAAGTTATACGATTGTTAACGATGTTTCCCCAAAAAAGTTCGATCAGAAGAATAAACATCATGGAAAATGCAATCACTTTCGAAGAACAACTAAAACTCGAAGAAATGTTTCCGAATTTAAAAGAAATCAATTTTAAAAGAGTATACGATAAAAAAACGACTGAAAAGAGTTGGCTTCTACCCGAAAACTTAACTGAACCGTTAGAAGAAATAATGGGTCGCCCTAGATATTCCTATTTTGCTGAAAGTGCGTCCGAGATAACAGAAATAGATAGAATCATTTTATCAAAGTATTTTATAAGATCGTCTTTGACACTTCCTGCAAACATATCCGAGCTGGGTACATCCAGTCTAAGAGATGTACAACTTTCAGGAATAGTTTTCCAAGAAGGATTAACGACGATCTCGGCAAACGCTCTCGTGCGAAACGATATATTGCTTGTCACTTTCCCATCGACACTAAGAACGATAGGAGAATCCGCCTTTGAAAATAACGCGCTTACAACCTTGAGACTTGATCATGACATTAAGATAGGCAAAAATGCCTTTAAGGGGAACGCCATAAAAACTGTCCAAATTAAGGATACTTTCCAAGACATAGAAGGTCTAAAGAGTTCCTTGGATTGCACAGTAGAGAATCTTTATATCGACAACCACGATGGGAACATCTTTGACATAATCGAATGCTTTAAAGGCCACCCACTAAAGAAGATAGTCTTTACGGGCGACAAAATCTCTTTTAAAGAAAAGATCGAAATAATGCAAGCACTGGGTAGACCGATTTTGATTAGTAACAAAACAGCTAAACTAAAGGTGGTCGAACAAAAATCTGAAATTGAAAATAGAAACACAGAAATAAGCGACTTAATTTCAGCAACGCAAATACTAATCGAATCGATACCTACAAAATACCGTGTCCATTTCCGCGGTAGAATAAAATCTTCGTTAGAAAAATACCAAAAAAGTTTAGATAATTATTCTGAGGACATAGACATAGAAACTACCGGACTACCTCGTCTTGCTATACAATCTTCGCCCGAACAGATAAAAAACAGATTACTTTCGGATATAGAAGAAATAAAAAGCACTATTGAGACAGACCGACCTCTCTATGATTTACAAAGTAAACTGTACTCTTACATATTCATCATAAGTGATACACCAATTGAACCTCCTATTTCGTTAGACACGATCGAAGAAAAATTGCAATACATGTCCTATGTGGATTCTCAAAATAAAAAAAGCACTTTAAAAGAAAGCTTGATAGCCTTCATCGAAAAGTTACAGGCTGAAATAGATGATATCATAACGAAAGATTTGCCAGAAGGCATATCTCTCGACTCCATACAAAGAAAATTGGACAAAATGATCGAAGACATGTTTACCAAAGCTTATCAACTAGAAAAGAAAAATCGGTTATTGAAAGGCGAAGGCGACGAAGATTTGGCCTGTGATATCAGAGCCACAAGAAATATAATAGATTCATTAGACAAACTAAACAGCGAGTGGTTAAAAACGAAACTGAATAACATCGTCGAAACATACATTGCTAAAGATGAACCCCTCGATGAAAAAATGATCTTAGCTATAAGGAAGGACTTGCATCCTCTATTAGAAGAACTCAATCAAGTTGCAAAAAAAACTTTCGACAAAAAAGACATCCTAAACACTCTACAAGAGTTTTTAAAACGTCTTTCCAACAAGCCATACCAAAATCAAACGACTAACGTCCTCTTAACGGATTTGTGTTCTCTTTTTGAAGAAATCATGACCCTCTTAGAAAGTCCATATTTAGATCTTTATGAAAAAGAGCAACTCATTAAAAAGATGCGAAACATAATAGAGACAACGATATTAAAAATTAACATGGGAGAAAATATTGTGTCGAAAGAATCAGCTATTGAAGGCACTCCTATTTCCCCAAGCAATCTCGACATACTACCAGAAAGCCTACAAGCGATTATCAAAACTTCAAGTCAATTATATGATATTAAGTTATTAATAGAAGGCAAGATTGCTAAAGAAATCGAAGTCGAAAAATTCAAAGTTAGCAACTTATAATTTCTAAACATATAAAAGAAGCCATGTGCTTTTTTTTCTTTAATAAATTTGAGTTTAGGTAAAAAAATAACTTGACAGAAAAAATCAGAGAATGTGG
>CASRZA010000080.1 GCA_949439935.1 uncultured Bacilli bacterium | reverse complement strand
AATTTCATTTTTCTCATAATTTGTCCGATTTCGGTCGATTTTTTTGCTTTTTCGCTCGAAATTTGTATTTTTGCATCGAAAAAAACCTCGAATGAGGTTTTAAGAGTTTTTTGGTAATTATGCTTTTTTGATCTTTTTAGGACCTTTTTTAACGTCCTCTTCTTCGAGTTTTTCGATCATACCTTTTAAGACGACAACAGTCTTATTTCTGATCTCCTTAGCAGCTTTTTCGACGACAGGTTTTCCTTGTTCGATAGCGCTCTCATACAATTCTTCAGCTTTTGCTTTGATGTCTTCGGCTTTTCTTTTTGCGATCTCTAAGACTTTTTCTTTATCTAGATCTTCAAGCTCTTTCTTTAGATGTTCTACTTTTTCGATTAGGTTATCTTTAACCTCATTATAATCTAGACCTTTAAGATACGCGATAAGCTCATCCATCTTCTTCTTTAGGTCTTTTCTCGTCTGTTCTCCAGATTGAGGTGCAAATAAGATACCTAATCCTACTCCTAAACCTACACCTGCTAAGACTGATCCTATTCCATATTTTTTCTTTTCACATTTACTCATAATATTCTTCTTCCTCACTTTCATATTTTTTAGGCTTTCTCCAACTGCCAATCCTCGTGATAAATCCACTTACGACATCGACGACTTTGTCCGAAAATATAGATATTTTGTCTGTCGTAAAGTCGATCACGTTGAATAGTCCATTTAGACTATCTACTTTTCTTTGCATGCTGTCCAACACAGCATCTACTTTGTCCATAGCACCTAGTAGCCTTACTCCTAATATTATGCCAATTATAAGTATAATTATTAATAAAATGTATATTAAAATCGGCAAATATACTTGAAAAAACTCCAACATTAATCTTCACCCTTTCCTTGATATAACGAATCTATAAGATCGAAAAGGTCTTCTTCTCCTAGAGGTTCATTTGTATCTTCTGTTTTTTCCTTTTTAACTTCGTCTCGTACTTCATCACTATACGTTCTCGAATTTTTTAACTGTTTTCTTTCGATCTTGGCTTTCTCTTCTTTTGGTTCTGGAGATTCAGTTCCTTTTTCTTCCTGTTCGATCTCTATTTCATCTTGGATAAATTCGTCGCCTTCGATAGTTTCTTCCTCTATATCGTCAAAGATTTCCGTATCGTCTATTTCTTCGATCGTAGGTTCTAGTTCCTCTTTGCTATCTACTAGTAAATCGTTAATGCTTAGTCCTTCGTCGTCATTTAAGTACTCTTTTTCTTCTGGAGTTTCGACGATCGGTACCTCGTTCGTTTGGGTTAGTGAAAGCTCTATTTCATCTTCGAGAGTTCCATAAGCTTTTCTTCTTACACTGTCTAAATCTAGAGGCGAAGACTGGAAACTGTTAGACTTTTCAGTCTTCGTCAAGATATCTTCTTTTTTATAATTTTCGTTAAGAACTCCATAAACTGGCGAAATTATCGGTGAAGGAGTGAAATTTTTTCTCTCTTCTTTAGTGTTTAAAGTAGTCTTTAAAACAGATTGACTAGACTCTCTATTCGCTTTGTAGTCACCTTTGTATTTGCCATAACTATAGTCGAATGCATTCGTATATCCACTCGGTTTTTTGGGTTTCTCTTGTGGTTTTTGACGTGGAGTCTCTAGATTTTTTTGTTCACTGCGACTAGTTTTACGTCTTTCTTCCTTTTTTTCATTTTTAGCTTCTAAAATGCTATCGTCATCAAAGACTGGGAACGTAAAAGTTTTAGGTTGTTTTTTAGGCTCTAATTTTGTTTCAACTTCTTTTTTATCATCTTTTAACTTCGGCATCTCGAAGAGATCTTCTTCTATACTCTCTACTCTTCTTGCCGGGGTTTCGATCTTATGAATTACAACCTCGTCATCGCTCGTACTACTCAGGTGTTCGCGAACTTCCTTTTTCGATTCTTTTTTTCTTTTATCTTCTTCTTTTCTGTCCTCTTTGGTTATGACAGGAATCTCAACCGTCTCCTCGTCAAATAGGATTTCTTTAAGTTTATTAAATAGACCCACCGTTTGTCACGTCCCTTCATCTAATGTGGTCCCAGTCTGGAATTCTGTCCTCGTCGTACCCGTCGTACTCATCCTTCCATTCTAAGATATTACTATTGTCACTGCTGGTACCCTTATCAAATATGTCTACAGTTTCTTCTTTATAATTAAGCAAACTATCGTCGCTTAAGTTAGTCAAAAATGAGTCGTTGTATTGAATGCTCGAGAGTATTATCAAAGCTTCTGAGATGACGCGTTTCTCGTGACCCTTTTCTACTATCACTTCTATTTTAGCACAATTATAGGCGATTTCAACTAAATATTTGCCTTTTTCTGCATTTTTTATTTCCACATAACCTGACATTTCGCCAGAAGTTAGATCTTTATAGAAAATGTTATCTTCTCGTTCATATTCAACTTTGTTTTTATTGAGATAACTGATAAGGTCGATATAAAAGTAAAACGTTTCATTTTGGCTTTTGATCGTCTCATTGAAATCTTTCGATGTAGCTACATATAGATTTTGAGGCAGATAAAATTTGTATCCTTTTCTATAAGTGTTAGCCATCTGTCTTTTGGAACTAGTAATCTCATTTATAATTTCATCGTAAGTACTATTCTCTATGTTTACACATCCAGTGGTTAGAGCCAACAATAGAGCAAGAATTATCACTTTTTTCATAATTCACCTACATTCAAGTATCATTATATCAAAAAATAGTAGTTTTGACTACTTATTTTTGTGGGCACGGACATATTTGATTTTATATCCTTTACTTGAAAATTTTATCTCATATTCTGTTTTGACATTTGGTTTGTCCGTCGACCATAGGTCTAATATAACTTCATCGAACTTATAGCCATAATCGTTTAAACTTATGAGAGTACTTTCGAAAAGAGAGTCATTATCTGTTTTCATCTCTACTTTAGAGTTATCTTTGAAAATTTTGTCGTACTCTATTAAAAAGTCTCTGTATGTCAGCCGTCGTTTATAGTGGCGTTTCTTAGGCCATGGATCACTAAAGTTTAAATAGATGGTATCTATCTCGGCGTCAAAAATATTATGAACGTCGATGGCATCTATGTTTATGACTCGGACATTTTTAAGTTCCAATTCGTCAAGTTTTTGCACAGCTCTTACGAGGACACTTTCATATTTTTCGATACCTATAAAATTCCATTCAGGATGTGCCTCGGCCATTCCGATGAGAAAATCTCCTTTTCCCATACCTATCTCAAGCATGATCGGTTGATCGTCCCCAAACTCTTCGTTCCACTTTCCTTTGATGTCGGATGGTTCTTTCGCGAAGTAAGCTGAATCGTTTAATATTTCTGTCGCGTTTTTAACGTTTCTTAAGCGCATGATTAGTTCACCTATTTCTATCGTATTCATATAATATGGTAAAGGGGGAAATAACAGAATGAAAAAAGATCGCAATGCTTTTTTTCAAAATCAAAGTGCAAGTAGTTACTTCTATCCGTCTAGCCCTATGCCAATGCAAAATCAAATGATGGGTTATCCGATGGCCACTGAATCGAGTAGCAATTTCTATCAAGGTCCCGTCATGACACCAGTTTATCAAAATAATGAAACATATTCCAGTGAAATCGAAAGTAGACTTGCTAAAATCGAAAGACAGATCAACAGATTAGATACGAGGGTTTCGAAATTAGAAAGCGAGTTCGGTTCACTTAACGTAAATCCAAACGATTACAATACGACTAACAATATGTATATGATCTAATTTTTTAAGCTTACTTTTCCGAAGGTAAGTTTTTTTACTATCTTATTTAGATAATCGTGTCCAAAGATTTCCTCTATGATCTTCATTTTGTAAGAGATCGACAGGTATATGAATCCACCGACCACGACATTTATTAAAATCATAATTATAGAATTAAATGCACTAGAAATATCTATTTTGACGATATGGTTTAAAACCGTAAGGACGATTATCATGGACAGAGTTGGGACAGAAATTTTTAATAACATCTTGAAAGTGTCCTTGAATGAGACTTTGCTGTTTTTTCTGAGGTCGTGAGTTGCGATCAAGATTGAAACGATATATCCACATATGGTGGCAACTGTCGCGCCCCAATAGGAAGGAATGCCTATTTTATCGAATAATAGCATCAAAGGAATATCTAAAAGTCCATTTAAGGCGAATCCGATTAAGACGCTTAGATATACAGTTTTAAATTTATTCATGGACATTATTATGTTGAAAGTCGTTCCATATAGATTGCCAAATACCGCCCCTATCACCATTATCGACAAGACTTTTGGTCCATATGTACTCAGTCCATAGAATATTCGCCAAACTGGCTCTGAAAGGATGAAAAGTCCTACTGCACATGGAATGCTTATTATCAAGATGATCTGGTAGGCTTTATTTATCTTGTGGTTAACATCTTTCCAGTCTTTTTTTACGGACGAACTTACTATGTTCGGAATGAGACTCACACTCATACCCATCGAGAATGCACTTATGATCATACAAATCTTACTCGACCAAGTAGTTATAGCACTTTGGATAAATTCGACGTCGCTTGCATTAAATCCTAGAATGTTCAAACCTCTTATGATCAAGACCATGTCCATAAAATTGTAAATGTTAGTAGCTATGTTTATGATGATGAATGGGAAGGCATAGCCTAATATTTTCATTATGATGTCTCGATCTGTTATTTTGTCTTTTTTTTCGTATTTTTTGATGCCCAAGATTTCGCAGTTTTCGTGCATCTTTTTTCTAAGATAGATGTAGGCCGTTAACCCACCGAAGAAAGCACCAGTCACGGCAACTCCGACCGCTAGAGTCAAAGATAGAGATAACACTTTGTAGACGAGGAAACTTCCACTTAGAATGACGAAGATCCTCACGATCTGCTCTAAGACGTTCGAGACACTCGAAGGAGAGACGATGCTGTGTCCTTGGATGTACCCTTTCGTGACGCTTAAATGAGGAATCACCAAGATGGCGAAGCTTACACAGCGGATGACGAATGCTACATCGGCGATCGAATTTCCGCCGGACATATCCCCTATTATGGCACCTGCCATCAAATCGGCAAATATAAACATAGTTAAGAATCCGGCGATCGAAATGTAACCTATTATCTTTTTTCCTATTTTGTAAGTTCGGTATTTAGCCTCATTTAGACCAAGGGCGTTATATTCGCTTATCATTTTGCTTATTGCAGCTGGGAGCCCCGCACTCGAAATGCCTAGAAAAATTGCATAAAGATTGTATGCATAACTATAAAGT
>CASRZA010000079.1 GCA_949439935.1 uncultured Bacilli bacterium | reverse complement strand
TTAGAGCTTGGCTCATAAGTCTCGCCTGAAGTCCGACGTGAGAATCGCCCATCTCCCCTTCTATTTCCGCTTGGGGAACCAATGCAGCAACCGAGTCTATAACTATCAAATTGACCGCTTCACTCTTTACTAGAGCATCGACTATTTCGAGAGCTTGTTCTCCCGTATCCGGTTGGCTCAAAAGAAGTTCGTCGATGTCGACACCGAGATTTTTACTATATATTGGATCAAGTGCGTGTTCGGCATCTATGAAAGCTGCACGACCGCCATGTTTTTGACATTCGGCGATAGCTTCTAAAGCAAAGGTCGTTTTACCACTGGATTCTGGTCCGAAGATTTCGATTATTCTTCCCTTAGGGTATCCGCCCACTCCTAAAGCTATATCTAAGCTTATCGAACCGGAAGGTGTCGCTTCTACTTGGATGTGTTCTTCACTACCGAGTTTCATGATAGCGCCCTTGCCAAATTGCTTCTCTATTTGGGCCATTACTTCTTCTAAAGTCTTATCTTTTCCGCCCGTATTATTAGTTGTATTCGTTTTTTTTGTCATCGTTTACCTCCATGTAATTAATTTTATACTAGCCCCTTTTTTTTGTCAAATATTTTCCCAGAATATTTTTCCCCCTCTACTATTATTATACCGGAAAACTTTCATTTTTCTCATTTTTTTCTATCTTACTAGTATTTTTTATGTCTAAATGATATAATTTAAATGGTGATTAGAATGAGAACAACTTTAGCGATAATGATATGTAAGTTCGTAACATTTATATGTCATTTGTTTAAAAAAAATGGAACGGTGTATCCTGGCGAACGTGCGATCAAGTTTTTTCCGAAGGTTTTAGGAAAGATCGATTATCCTGAGTATGTAGTCGTGGTAACCGGTTCGAGTGGGAAAGGCTCATCAGTCAGCATGATAGCGCACATTTTGGAAAATACTGGCAAAAAGGTCATCTGGAATAAAAGCGGAAGCAACATTTTAAATGCGATTTCAACTTTAGTGTTAAACAACACGAGTACTTTTAGTCATAAAATGAACGCAGATGTCCTCCTTCTAGAAATGGATGAGCGGTTCATAAAGGAGACGTTCGCTCCTGGTACGATAACACACTTGTGTATTACTAATATAACTAGGGATCAACCTGCAAGAAACGCTCATCCGTTGATGGTGTTCGACAGCATTACAGAAAATCTAGATGAGAATATCCATTTGGTCTTAAATGTCGATGATCCGGTTCTAAATAGGATCAAATACGCCTATCGAAACGAGATAACGACCTTTGGAATCGCGAAGACGAAATATGACGCTAAGTCTCTTTCGTATCCAGTAGATTTTGCCTATTGTCCCGCGTGTCATACTAAATTGGAGTATTCTTCATACCACTACGGTCATTTAGGTGTATACAATTGCCCAAGGTGCTCTTTTAGTAGAGGGAAAGTCGAATATGAAGCAGAAGCTGTCGATTTGGATAAGGGAACTTTTAAGATTCAAGAGGACGAGTTAAAATTGAATAAGAAAGTCTTCTTCGCCGTCTACTACACCACTTTAGCTTATACGATATGTAACCTTTTAGATATCGATCGCGAGAAGATACTCGAAGGTATAAACGAGAAAATGATGGAAACGAAGAGAGGCAAGACATACTCTCTAGATAATCGCGAAATTGAAATGTTAGAATCTAAAAACGAGAATGCTTTATCATATTTACAATCTTTAAATTATATAAAGATGCAAAAAGGAAAGAAAACCGTCGTCATGGGATTTGAAAACGTCAGCAGGAGATATAGTTATAACGACTTATCTTGGTTATGGGACGTCGACTTCGAAGTTTTAAACGACGAACAGATAGACAAAATATTTCTGATAGGCAGATTTAAATACGACGTAACAGTTCGTTTAGAATATGCCGGCATCAAAGATGATAAGATAGTTTTAGTCGATGAGTTAGAAAATCTACTCGGATCGATAAAAGAAAATAGCAAAGGTAAAATCTTTACTATGGTGTGTTTCGATATGACAGAAGCTATCACAAATCTTCTAAAGGAGGTTGACGATGAAAAAGGTAATTAAAATCGCACATATTTATCACGATCTTTTGAACCTTTATGGTGAGAATGGAAACGTTAGAGCTTTAAGGACTTTCATCGAAAGACAGGGAGTAGATTGTGAGGTACATAATATTTCATTTGGAGACAAACTTGATTTTAGTTCTTACGATCTATATTATATGGGGTCTGGAATGGAAGAAGCTGAGTACATGGCATTGAGTGAATTGTACGATTATAAAAATGATATTAAAAATGCGATCGAAAATGGTAAGACTTTCCTCATCACAGGGAATGCGATGGAGATGTTTGGAACGAAGATTAGACTAAGGAGTACGCGCAATGTTGCAGGGTTGGATATATTCGAATACAATGCTGTAGAAAGTGAAAGCAGAAACGTCAGCGAACTTTTTTATGAGTGTGAGGAATTGCCTATCGATGAAGGCAGAGATGTCGTAGGATTCAAGAATTGTAATTCGAATATCATGAACAACACATACGACAGAATGTTTAAATTTCCAGACAATATTCACTATAAAAATTTCTATGGCATGATGTTCGTCGGACCAGTATGTGTACGAAACCCCTACTTTACCGATTATATTTTGGAAAATCTCTTCGACGAGTTGGGATTAAAGTACGAACCGCGAACTGACACGATCGAATATAAAGCCTACCATGAATTTGTAAATAATTTCATTAGAAACAGTAACTTGGACTAGAATAGCTAGTCTTTTTTTGTTATAATGTTTTATGATAGGATGTGATTATAGTGAAGCCTGTACATATTGTTACAGACAAAGAAAATATCAGCGAATTAGTACTTATGCCCGGAGATCCACTTCGCGCAAAATATATCGCCGATAATTTTTTAGAAAATGCGAAACTAGTTAATACAGTGAGGAATATGCTAGGATTTACGGGAACTTATAAAGGAACTCCGATTACGGTTATCGGTTCTGGAATGGGCATTCCTTCGATGGGAATATATTCTTATGAATTAGCACATTTTTATGGTGTCAAAAAGATAATAAGAATAGGTAGTGCCGGTGCGATGAACCCAGATGTCAAGGTACGCGACATCGTAGTAGCGACGGAATCTCACAGTCTCAGCACGTTTGCCCTTTCATACAGCGGAGATGAAAGTAAAATTAAAAAAGCCGACGATCGTCTGATCGAGGACATCAAAGCATCTATCAAAGATGCAAGTGTAAAATTTGGCCCGATCGTTACAAGCGATACTTTCGATCCTTATGCTGGACATATGGAAGAGAATTTGAAGATGTTAGGAGTATCGAATCCCCTAGCCTGCGAAATGGAAGCTTTCGGGTTGTACCACGTCGGAGAAGTAACGGGCATACAGACAGTCGCAATGATGACTATAACAGACAGCAGTTTTACTCCAGAATTGGATTTATCTTCCGAAGAGAGAGAAACTTCTTTAAATGAAATGATTAGATTAGCATTGGAGGCTATAGTAAAATGAAAAAATATGAAAGTTTAAAAAAGGTCGAATTACATTGTCACTTAGATGGATCCCTGAATCTCGATAAAGTTTCTAAGTGGACAAGAAAAAACGTTGGCGATGTGGAGAAGCAATTGAGATTGCAGAAAAATGGAGATATGGAAGCTTACAAAGAGTGTCTTTCCTACCCTAAAACTCTGCTCCAAACTAAGATGCGTTTAAAAGACGCAGCTGAGCAATTATGTAAAGACTTACAAAACGACTACGTAGTCTATGCAGAGATAAGAGTTGACCCTCTTGCCCACACGGCGAAGGATTTAACTCTAAATGAAATCGTAGATTCTCTATTAGAAGGAATTAAAAATACTACTTTAAAAGCAAGATTGATACTTTGTATGAAAAGAGATAGAGAGTTCGAAGAAAATAAAGCAATAATCGATATAGCTAAAAAGTATTTAAAAAAAGGAGTTGCTGCGGTGGATCTGACCGGCGATGAAGTTAAATACCCTACTCGCTCATTTAAGGAATTATTTGCCTATGCAAAAGATTCTGGTGTGCCTTTCGTGGTTCATGCCGGCGAGACTGGCACGGCAAGTGATATCGACTCTGCCATCTCTTTTGGAGCTTCGAGAATAGGTCACGGAGTTAAAGCTATAACTTCTTATGATACGATGGAAGCGTTGAAAAGAGAAAATATACCTCTAGAGATTTGCTTGAGTAGTAACATCGCGACAGGTCTTTATGAAAAATACGGAGATAATCCAGTACAAAGACTCGTCGATTCTGGCGTAAGCGTCGTCATTTGTACCGACAATAGAACCCTAGCGAACACTACTTTGACTGACGAGTACAACACTTTGAACAGAGTTTTCGGTTTTACGATCAACGAATTTACTAACATGAATAAGTTAGCTATCGAGCATGCTTTCTTAAGCGATAAAGAAAAAGCAGAACTATTAAAAGAATTGGAATAATTAATACAAAAAAAATTCAGTTTGAACTGAACTTTTTTTATTTGTAATTTTTACTTAGTATCTGTAAGACGGAATGGATCACTCGCAGTCCCTGTTCCTTTTAGTTGATTTAAGTATTCAGACTTAATACTAATGACTGGAGCGATCGCACCGCTGGTGTTACTGACGCTCGCATCGTATAGATAGCCGTTAGTGTTGACAATGAACACAAAAGCATAAGTACTATACATATTGCTAGGCGAGAACGACCAATACCAACTTCCTTTATTTAAGTAATAACTACTATTTACTGTATTATACTTTCCACTTCCGGCTGCTACTATCTCATCTGCGGTGATCAGTCCTACTGGATATGTCGAGTTTCCATTTCCTCCATTTTCAACACTCACTGTGAATTTATCGTTGTCCTGTGGACACGTGAATTGGGGTTGTACTTTACTTGCCTCTGTATTCCACACATTACTTCTTGCCGTTGCTCCATATGCCGTATTATTACTTCCATAGCCTAACCCTGTGTCACTACTCCAACCTGTTGCACTCTTTCCTGGTGTGCTTCTATCGTTACAGAAGATTGCATCGTGGACATAATTACTATATCCTGTATCTACTATGTTACTCTTATACCAGTTGTCTACTGCCATCTTGATCTCTGAGTTAGTCTCGTTCGTCTGTGCTTGGGCTTTATTCGTACTTGCTGTTCCTTGCGTTCCTCCGAACATCCAACCGACATACTTCGCGTCATTGTATTTTGTGTTCCATACTTGACTCGTCAGAGCAAA
>CASRZA010000078.1 GCA_949439935.1 uncultured Bacilli bacterium | reverse complement strand
CTATTACTATTATACACTACTTTTATTTATCAGTCACTATGTTTAACACAACTTTGATAAAAAGAAAGTTACATATTTGTTTCTTAGCCTCATCTTATTTAATATTTATTGTATTATAGATACAAAACGCATCTATGGAATAGATTATAACTTGATTTTTGACTTTAACAACAGATACTATCTAAGTATGCAGTTACTTCTCACAACATTTTTTGCTTTAAGCTTTATAAATGATTTCAAAAGTAAAATAGAATTAATTACTAGGTTTAGCGATAAACGCCAATACTTTAATTATATAGTCAAATGTATCATATTTATAACTACTCTTATATTCTTATTGAATTTTGGGATCCTATTCATCTTAAGAATCTTTAAACACTATTTTTCGATCTCTTCAAATGTTTTCTATATGTATAATATACCGACCCCTATTTATTTCATCTGGCAGTTTTTCCGTAATTACGTTTATATTCTTTTGGTAAATTACATAATTGCATTATTAAATTTCCATATCTCTAATAAAAGCGTAATATATGTATTATTTGGCATCATAGTCGTATTATTATTTATACCTATAGGAAGTTATGTAGAATCTAATACTGTAAAAGTTTTATTCTTCTCAACGTTCTTATCTTATTACGATTTTAAAAGTATTTTAAATGAAATAAGTTACTTCGTGTGTTCTTTTATCATTAAATTTTATGCAGTATACATGTTTGTGTTTATAATGAACAAATGGAAGACTTATGGAAAAGATTAAAACTTATATTTATGTAGTCAAAAACGATTTTTTGAAAATGTATATAGAACTTATTTTAAACATTTCTATAAACATTTTAAATGTTGTATTACTCTTCCAGACGATAAGTATAAATGACTATGAAGTATTATCTTTATTGACGATGCAAGAATTACAGTTTGTAAGTTTCTCTGCAAAGTGCATTTCCATTTTAACATATATTAGCATGATACTTAAAAATCTATCGTTAGACTATAAAAATAATGCTTGCATTATCTTCACTAGAATAACAAAAGGAAAATGGCTACGAAATAAATTTTTAAGAGGATTACTCATTCTCTCTCTTTTAAGATTACCTCTATATATCTTCTTAGGCTTTTCGTACAATTGTTTTATAGACATTTTAATGTACTTATTGATACTAATCAGTACTATTTATACCTTTACAAAAAACGATAATTTTAGTTTTATACTTTTTATAAGTACAATAATGATAATACTATTAAATAAAATAGACTTATGCTTGATTACCATACTATATATAATCTTTTCATTAATTCTAACTGCTAAAACTCTAATTATATTTAAAAATAAGATAAAGAAGTAATTCTATAATAAAGAGACATTAAACAAGCGTTAAAAAACAGTAGTTTACATGCTGAGACAGAGTAATGAAACACATACTACCAATTTACTACTTTTGAAAGCAAAAATATGAGAAATTATAAAAATATATGTGAATATCTTCCAAAAATAAAAATGCCGTAAATACTTATAAATAAAGGATATAATGACATTTAAGAACTTATAAAAAGATTGTCAAAAAATTATATAACTTTTATACTAAAAATTACGTTTCATCGTACAAAATTGACAAAGTGATAACACTTTAGAAACTGGAAACCGAATAGCCAGTTTTTGTCATTTTACTATGCAGAATAGAATAAACTTTACTGGTGAAATCATGTTTAAAAATAAGATAAATACGAGAGTGAGAGTAGTTTTTCTAGCAGTGACATTAATCTTCATATTAGTAATATTAAAGGTTTTTTACATCGAGGTAATACAATACGATAAGTTATCGAACCTCGCAAGCAACCTTTGGAGTAGAAACCTGCCGATCACAGCCGATCGTGGAAACATTTATGATAGAAACGGGAAAATAATCGCGACTAACATAACGACTACGAGTTTAGTTTTTATACCGAATCAAATAACTGACAAAGAAAAAGTGGCTAAAGATATAAGCGAAATATTGAATGCCGATTATGACGATATCCTTGCCCACGTTTCAAAAAAGACTTCTATAGAGAGAGTTCATCCTGAAGGTCGAAGACTCGACTATGAGACAGCCGAAAAGATAAGTGCTTTAAACTACGATGGAGTTTACCTCGTCAAAGAATCTAAGAGGCATTATCCATATGACAACTTGCTGAGTCACACTCTCGGCTATGTTGGGATAGACAACCAAGGCTTAAGCGGCCTAGAACTTCAATACGATAAATATTTGACGGGTGTCGACGGAGCTATAAAGTACTTTTCGGATGGGAAAGGTCACAGATTAGATCTAGAAGAAGTTTACATGGCACCACAAAGTGGCATGAACTTGACTCTTACTATCGATTTAGATCTTCAACTCGCGGTTGAAAAAGAACTAGACAACGTAATCGACATGTACGATCCAGAAGATGCCTTGATTCTAGCGATGTCTCCAAAGACTGGAGAGATCTTGGCGATCGCAAATAGACCAGACTTCGACTCTAACAATTATCAAAATTATAGCACTGAAACGATCAACAGAAATCTCGCTATTTGGAAGACATACGAACCTGGAAGTACTTTCAAGATCATGACTTTAGCAGCTTCGCTCGAAGAAAAAGAAGTCAATCTTTTCGAGGACACTTACTTCGACTCCGGTTCGATTCAAGTTGAAAATGCGCGAATCAAATGTTGGAAAAAAGGTGGGCATGGTGCTCAAACTTTTCTAAATGTCGTCGAGAACTCTTGCAACCCAGGATTTGTAATTTTAGGTCAGCGCCTAGGAACTGAAAGACTATATAATTATGTCAATAGGTTTGGATTTGGAAATAAAACTGGCGTCGACTTAAACGGAGAGAGTACAGGTATTTTATTTAAACTTGATAGAATGGGACCAGTCGAAACGGCAACGACGGCCTTCGGTCAAGGAATAAGCGTAACTCCTATCCAACAAGTTCGAGCTGTAAGTGCAGCCGTGAACGGTGGAGAATTACTAAAACCGTTCATCGTAAAAACGGTAAGTGAACCCGAGACGAACACGACTATAGTGGAAAATGGAAAAACAGTTATAAGTAAAGTTATAAGTGAGCAAACTAGTGATATGGTAAGATATGCTCTCGAAAGTGTCGTCGCAAACGGAAGTGGAAGAAACGCCTATATCGAAAACTATCGAGTTGGAGGGAAGACAGGAACAGCCCAAAAAGTTGAAAATGGAGTATACCTTACAGGAAATTACATCGTATCTTTCATAGGCTTCATGCCGACAGATGATCCAGAAATTGTCGTATATGTCGCTATCAACAATCCGAAAGGCATCACGCAATATGGAGGAACAGTCTCGGCGCCTATAGCTAAAAATGTCTTAACATCTGCCATAGAAATCCTAGATATCGAACCTGATCTAGAGGGAATGAGCAAAGAATACCGTTGGTATGAAGATTCCTATGTAAAAATACCAGATGCGACAGGTTTATCAAAGAAAGATGCAATAAAACTTTTAAAAGAGTTCAAAATCGAATACTCGGGAACGGGTGACACAGTACTTTACATGTCGCCAGAACCAGGATATTATGCTAAAAAAGGAGGAACTGTTAAGTTACTTCTCGGAGACTAGCCACTAAAAAAGTACATATTCTCGTTAAAAAGATGTAAAATATTAGTCAAATACATAGAATTAAATGTGTATAAGATGTATAATTAGTAAAGAGGTGTAAGTACATGTTAATTTTAGCAAAAACGACGCTTGCTATCATGTTAGGTTTTGTCATATCGGTAATAGCAGGTTTTGTCATAATACCAATTCTAAAAAAGATCAATTTTAGTCAAAAGATCAATAAACTTATAAACGTAAGACATCAAGAAAAGCAAGGGACTCCTACATTAGGAGGATTGATATTCATAATTCCGAGCATAATCGCCCTTATTATGCTTTACATTAAAGGAAGTATCACGATAAGTCACAACTTAGTAATAATCGTATTCGTATTCCTGAGCTACGGAGCTTTAGGATTTCTAGATGATTATTTGAAGCTCAAAAGAAAAAATTCTATAAGTGGCAGTGAAGGCTTGAAGTCTTGGCAAAAATTTGTCCTACAAGTCGTAATTGCCGTCGTATTCTATTTTATCTATAGAAGCTACGGAGGAACAGGTGATTTAACCCTAAGCTTATTCGATTGGAACTTTCCTATGGGCTGGGCTTATGGTCTATTCATATTGTTAGTACTCGTTGCCACTTCGAATGCCGTCAACATTACAGACGGTCTCGACGGTTTAGCAGCAGGACTTTCGATGTTCGCCTTCGCGGCATTCGGGCTTATCGCTTGGAACACGACTTGGTTAGATGGATATCAAGAGTTAGCCATATTTTGCTTTCTGTTAATCGGTTCTCTAGGAGGTTTCTTAGTATTCAATGCCCATCCCGCTAAGGTTTTCATGGGCGACACAGGATCACTTGCCTTAGGAGGAGCCTTAGCTACAGTAGCAGTACTTACCAGACATGAATTTTCACTCATACTGATAGGCGGAGTATTCGTCATAGAGACTTTAACCAGTTTAATACAGATAATTGCAATAAGAAAATTTAAAAAGAAAGTATTCTTGAAAGCGCCATTACATCACCATTTTGAAGAACTCGGATGGGTCGAGACAGATATTGTAAGACTCTTCTGGTCCGCAGGTTTCATCTTAGCTATGTTCGGTATAATATATGGTGTATGGTTATAAATAAAACCGTTAGAGTGAGTTCTAACAGTTTTATTTTGCCAAAAATTAACAAAGTTTTATAAAGTTTTACTATGTACATTTTTTCATATATATTCTATAATTTATTTAATGACAGAGACCTATCTTTGCAATTGCTCAATTTTTATATTTTTTTCTAGAAGACTTCTAGGATACTTTCCTTTTTCATCGGTTCTACATAGCAAATAATCTATCGAAACGTCATAAAAATTAGCGAGTTCATCTAACTTATCTATTGGAATAAGCCTAGCACCTGTTTCATATCTAGAATAGACGACTTGGCTTATGTTCAATGCTTTAGCCACATCGATTTGCCTAAGATCTCTATCTTCTCTTATCTCTTTAAGTCTCAAGAGGTTCATAATACCACCATTTTTATTTTATCTATTTCAACCGACTTACGCTTGATTTTATAACCATTTGGTTATATACTTAACGTAGAAAAATACTCACAATATAAGTACGCAATGTCTTGATTCATAACCTATCGTTCGACATAAATTTTATAAAATTAATGATAAGATGAGTATTAAAGGAAGGACACAAGATAATATGGA
>CASRZA010000077.1 GCA_949439935.1 uncultured Bacilli bacterium | reverse complement strand
TTTTATTTTTTTATGGTCGAGCTCCCATGTTTTTCAGAAAATACCTAAACTTAAAGAGTAGGTCCCTTGACTATTTTAGACTTAATATATATAATTAATTTAATTGGAAAACAAACATTATATAATTCCTATTTCGAGTTTAATAAATGGTTCTAAAGACAGGAAGTGACGCTTATGAATAAAGTATATATAGGTTATGTGCAAGGTTTGCACGGTCTTCGCGGAGATTTGAAAGTTAAATGTCGTTTTGAAAGTCCCGATGAGGTTTTTCAAAAAGGTAATAAAATCTTTCTTAACGAAGAGGAACACGAAGTGACGAATGCGAAATTTTATAAAGGTTTTTATTTAGTTACTATAGATAATTTAAAGGATATAAATTTGGTAGAAAAATATAAGGGATATGATGTGTACTTTGATAGAGAGGAATTAAAACTCGAGAAAGGATATATACTCGAAGACTTATATGGTCTTACTATAATCGAAGGCAATGATAAGTTTGGACGCGTCAAGGAAATACTCGATAATGGAGTATACAAAATACTCGTAGTGGACCATGATAGAGAATATATGATACCTTTAATCGATGAATATGTGAAAGACGTAAATTTGGCAGACGAGACTATCGAGGTTTCAAACGTCAGGAGTTTAATCTTATGAGGATAGACATACTTACGCTTTTTCCTGGGATGTTTGAAGGATTTTTAAATGAATCGATAATTAAAAGAGCCATCGAGAAAGGTGTCGTAGAAATAAATTTGATCAATTTTAGAGATTATTCAAAGTTGAACAATAAGCAAGTCGACGACACGATATATGGTGGAGGTCCGGGTATGCTTTTGAGGTGTGAACCTATATTCGATTGTATAGATGACATAAAGACTGATGAAGCTAAAGTCGTCATGCTAACTCCCGATGGAAGAACATTTAAACAAAGTGTTGCGAAAGAATTTAAGGAATTAAAGCATATAATTTTGTTATGTGGGCATTATGAGGGTTTCGATGAGAGGATTAAGAGCATAGTCGACTTTGAAATATCGATGGGAGACTTCATCTTAACCGGAGGAGAAGTTCCTGCGATGGCTATCGTGGACGCCGTAACGAGGCTCTTGCCAGGCGTGATAAATGAAGAGAGTTTGGCAAGCGAAACGTTCGAAGATGGTCTTTTAGATTATCCTTGTTATACGAAGCCAGCCGAATATAGAGGTATGAGAGTTCCAGAAGTCTTGATAAGCGGAGATCATGCGAAGATAGATGCGTGGAGAAGAGAACAAAGAATAGAGAAAACTAACTCAAAAAGACCGGATTTGTTCAACAAAAAAGAATAATGGTAAGTGGTTTTAGAAAGAACGGCTATAACAGTTCGTTGAGGAAGTGAGAAAATGTCAGTATCAATTAATTCATTTATTTTACCAAATAAACCGTTTAAGTGGATAAGATTTCTTGGGGTACGATATGTAGATTACGACCCTAAATTGCTTTTTGAGTATATGGAAAAAGATGGAGATAGAGGTTTTTTCTTCACAGATATTCCAAACAGAAATGACAATGATAAAGTACGTTGGAGATGCGACAGTTTTAAGAGTGGCTATATGTTAGTTAGAATGCTTTCAGGTGCGTTTGCTTATATAAGAGAAGGCGATGGAGTGTTGCTACCTTATAGGTTTGCATTTGCAAGCGAGTTTAACGAATCAGGTTATGCGATGGTCGGAACATGCAAGGGTGTGTCATGGATTAATACTAAATTTGAGTTTGTCGCTACTAATGGAAAAAAATACAACTGTGATCCCGGGTATAATAATCCTTTTGGGCGCACAAATATAAGAGCATTCAATGGGATTACTTCTTTGGAAGGAGAAAAGAGAAAGATTTCTGTACTTTTTACAGGCCGAGATAGTTCTATAATGTACTTTGATTCTATAAATGGAATCATGAATTTTGTTAGATTCGATGGAAAAGAACATAAAGAACAAAAAATAAAGAAAATCATAATCACTATCGATGATATTAGGTCATCAAAATTAGATTTAGAACAGTTTGTCTTTAATGATCAAGGTTATGTGGTTTTAGGAGATAAAGCTATTTTTGCAAACGGTCATTTCTGTACGACAGAAGATTTAGCAAAATTAGCATTTAAGTTCATCGATAGAATCGGCGCTAAAGACAAAAAATTCGTTATGCAGCCAGTCGATGAAAAAAATAAGTTTTAAAGTTATATTAAACGTGCTATAATACGATTAATTGGAGTGATTTATATGAACTATTACTTAGTAAGTAAAACAGATAAAGCATTCAAATGCGCAGGAAGTTTATCTTTAAGCGGGGGTTTTAGTTTTAATCAAAAGACGGCTATTACTGTCTATAATTTAGGAATGATAAGATTTATTTTAAACAAGAAGTTGACGAATTCGCTTAAGAGTATTATAAATCTATACTTATTTTACGAAGGGAATGAAGATAGTGATGGATGTGCTGACACCCTTTTGCCGAGGATAGAAGTTTTAAGAAGAATATTGATCGAAAATTATGCTTTTTATATGAGTGAAAGTGAAATAGAGTCTTATCTTACGAAGTTCGATAAGTTAGAAGCGAAAATTGGCAATTTAGGTCAGAAAAAAAGTAGAAGTATGTGACACAGAACGACACGATATTTGGTGTCTTTTTTTTATAATGTAAAAGAAGGTGATACCATGGTCATATATCTCGATTTAATATTTTTGATAAACTTTATTTTTGATACGTCACTGCTTTTTACTGTAGATGTCCTTTTAAAACGAAAAGCAAAGATGTGGCGAATGTTCTTGGGTGCTTTGATGGGGGAAGCAAGCATGTTAACTTTATTTATTAAATTAGATAATGTGGCTTTGTTTTCGTTTAAAATCATATTAAACCTAGCGATGGTTCTTGTGAGCTTTTCATATAAAGAGATCAGATATACTTTTTACAACGCGATCTATCTTTATTTAGTCGGAATGATTTTGGGTGGATTTGAATATTATCTTTACAATGAATTTCAAGTGGGAGGCGGGTTAGGTATAAAATATTTGATCATTCTGGTCTTGTCGCCGATCGTATTGATAGTCTATTACAAATTATCCAAAAAGTTCAAAAATGATTATAACAATAGACATGCTTTAAAAATTATCTACGAAGACTATGTATTTGAAGGAATAGGTTATTTAGACAGTGGGAATAAGTTAGTCAATCCTATCAATGGTAAGATAATAGTTCTCGTCGAAAAAGAGTATATACAATACCATAAGTTGAAACTTATGCCGGTTCCTTACAATGCTTTAAACCATCATGGATTGTTGTATTGTTTTAGTCCTAAAGAATTGTATGTAGACGGGAGGGAATACAAAGATATCA
Organism: uncultured Bacilli bacterium; assembly: GCA_949439935.1. Taxonomy (GTDB): domain Bacteria; phylum Bacillota_I; class Bacilli_A; order RF39; family UBA660; genus RUG11867. Next base: position 1,935 of record CASRZA010000077.1, on the reverse strand, counting down.
TGATCGGATTATCAGATGTAAGATTTAATATCGAGGGCTGTAATGCGCTTTTAAATGCTAGAATGGAGAATATATGATATTTAGGAAAATTATAGAATTTCTCAAGAAGAAGTATAACGATTGTTTCTTTGTCGGCAGTACCGATGCACTTCCACCACCTTTGGATAAAGATAAAGAGTTCGAATTATTGTTGAAGTGTAAAGAAGGAGACATGGAAGCGAGAAATGTTTTAATAGAACATAACTTAAGATTGGTCGTATTTTTAGCGAAGAAATTCGATACAACTGGTTATGATCTCGAGGATCTCGTTTCGATAGGTTCTTTGGGCTTGATTAAGGGCATAATGACTTATAAACCAGATAAGAATATCAAACTCGCGACTTATGCTTCGAGATGTATTACGAATGAGATCCTCATGCATCTGAGAAAGAATAAAAATAGAAAAGGAGAGGTAAGTTTCGAGGATGCCTTGAACTTCGATGCAGAAGGAAATGAACTTCGACTAGAAGATATCATGGGTACTGAAGCGGATGTCGTCCACGATGAGATCGAAACTAAGCTTTCTAAAGTAAAACTCCAAGAATGTCTCGAAGATTTACCAGAGAGAGATAAGGAGATAATGACCTTGCGATACGGTCTTAACAACACAGAAGAATATACTCAAAAAGAGGTAGCTGATATGTTAGGTATCAGTCAATCTTACATCTCGAGAATAGAAAAAAAGGTGATAAAAAGATTGCAAAGTGTAATGAAAGCGTAAAATTTGAATAAAGTAGGTGTAAATCTCCCAAAACGTCTGTGAAGGGGGATTTTTGTTTTGAGTAAATTCAAAGTAGACATTACAGGTATAGATACGAACAGTTTAAAGGTTTTGACGAATGAAGAAATGGTAGAGCTTTTTGAAGAAGTGAAAAAGGGAAATGAACTTGCCAAAGATGAAATAGTAAATGGCAATTTAAAGTTGGTTTTGAGTATTATCTCTAAATTTAGAAATAAGGATATAGATATGAACGACCTCTTTCAGGTCGGTTGCATAGGGCTCATTAAAGCTGTCGACAATTTTGATACTTCCTATGGCGTCATGTTTTCGACGTATGCAGTACCTCTGATCTTAGGGGAGGTTAAGAGATTGATTCGTTCTAATTCTAGTGTCCGGATCGCGAGGAGTATAAGGGATACAGCTTATAGGATATTGAAATTTAAAGAAGAATATTCAAATATATACGGTATAGATCCATCTAATAAAGTTATCGCTAAGGAACTCGGGATAGAGGAATATGAGATAAGAGATGCCTTGGAATCTTTACAAGAACCGATGAGCATATTTGAACCAATCTATAACGACGGAGGTGACACGATATTTTTATTGGACCAGATAGGAGATACAAAAAAGAACAACGCAGACAAAGATATGCTGTTGGCCATGAGGGACGCTTTATCTAGGATCAAAAAAAGAGAAAGAGACATACTAGTAGGACGTTATATAATAGGTAAAACTCAAAGCGAAATAGCAGATGAGTTAGGGGTAAGTCAAGCACAAGTATCGCGAATCGAGTCTAATGCGATGAAAAGTGTTCGCAAGTTGATGGAATGACAGATTTTTTTGTTTTTGATCCGTAATTTTTTGACAATCATTTGTTATGAAAAACTGGTTTAGCTTCACTTTTTATTTAATTTCCACAATCAATTCAATAATAATTAATCTTTTCTACTGGATTTCTTCTAGAATTATTGAAACTGTTGTGGATGAACTTGTCAAATGCCCTATCTAAAAGAGAAAAGTGGCATTTTTTATATGTTCAAAATCGGTATTTTGAGTACATGTAAATTGTGATAAAAAAGCTTGACAAAGTGAGCCCACCAGGGTTAAAATTTAAGAGTAGACAAGGTCCGGATAAAGCACAAGGTCCGGATAAAGCACAAGGTCCGGATAAA
>CASRZA010000076.1 GCA_949439935.1 uncultured Bacilli bacterium | reverse complement strand
GCACATTTTAAAAGTGCGTAGTTTTTTCAACTTACACACTTTATTTTACACTCTCTAGCTTATCATTTAGATATTTTAGAAGAGTTCTATTTAAATTAAAAAACTTTCCCTTTGCGGGAAGTTTTAATTTTCTAATAATGCTTTATATACTTCTTGGTGGATTTCCTCTATTGACTCAGGCTTCGAATCTTTGTCACATTCTACAATTTTAAATCCATTTAAGTCGTTCTGCTTTAGAAGTAATCACATCTCCTCTGTGCCTCATGTTAGAAGTCGTACATCTATTTAAAATTAGATAGTCTGATTCTTCAAAGTACATTTTTATAAGTGGAATCTATATCTCCGATTTACCCTCTTTTTCTAGACGTTCTTTTAATAATTTAGATCGCGTCTCTTTACCTGAACAATCTGTTCCTTCTATTACTATAATTTTTGCTTTCATACTGTTTCTCCATTAATATGTCATTTTTGAGTTTAATACTTTTTCTATATCCTCTTTTTTTATTCTGCCTTCTCTGATGATACTCACTTGTTCATCGATTACTTCTACTATAGTAGAAGTAACGTCGTCGTGTACGTTTCCACTGTCGATCATGTAGTCGACTTTGCCATCCAATTCTTTGACGATTTTATCGACGTCTACTCCTGTGGCATTTCCCGACAAGTTAGCGCTTGGAGCAACAAGAGGCCTATCTGAAGTCTCGATAAGTGCCAAAGCTACCCCTTCTTTTAATAGTCTAATTCTCACGAATTCATCCCCTGCCGATATAAGGGGAGGTAAAACATTTTCTTTTTTCTTAAATTTTATTGTGAGTGGGCCTGGCCAAAAGGCATTGATTAGCTTCTGTTCAACAGGGCTTACGCATTTCACTAAGTCGTTTAGCATTTTTGAGTTGGATATTAATACACATAAAGGCTTTGTGGATGGACGCCCTTTTATCTCATAAATTTTTTTGCATGCTTCTTCATTATAGGCATCCGTTCCAATTCCATATACTGTGTCTGTTTTAAACACTACCGATTTGCCCTTCTTTATGGCATTTGCGACTTCTAACAATGTATCTTTATTTAAATCTTTTTCTTTAATGTATTTAGTCATATTTTAATTTTCTTCTAAGGAGTCAATCTGTTAGGTCCCCTGAAGATGTATTCAGTTTCTTTTAAGCTTGGCAAGTTCAACAATAGCATAGTCAATCTATCGATTCCTAGTCCGAATCCACCATGTGGAGGGCATCCATATTTGAAGAATTCGAGATAGAATTCCACATCTTTTCCTAGACCTTTTTCTTCGGCTTGTCTTTTTAAGATATCGTATCTATGTTCTCTTTGAGCACCAGTGGTTATCTCTACGCCTCTCCAGAGTAGGTCGTATCCAAGTGGAGTTCCATTTTCATCTCTCATGTGATAGAAAGCACGTTTTTCTGGACCGAAGTCTGTGACGAATAAGAATTCTGAATCGTATTCTTCCATAGCAAATTTGCAACCTAATTTTTCTGCTTCGCTTGTGAGGTCGTTCTTTTCTGATTCAGGAACTGTGTAACCGTATCTTTTTTCAATTTCGTCGTATAGGTCTTTAAGTTTAACTCTAGGGAATTTTTTGGTCGGTACAACGACAGGTTTGCCAAATATCTCTTCGATCTCTTTGCCATATTTTTCGTTAATCTTTTTTAAAGCGTAGGTTAAAAGGTTTTCTTCCATGTCCATTACGTCTTCATATGAGTCAATATAACTAAATTCGATGTCGAACCCTGTAAACTCAGTACTGTGTCTGTTTGTAAACGACTTTTCGGCACGGAAGACAGGACCTACTTCGAAGATTCTATCGAAGCCCGCTGCCATAGCCATCTGTTTATAGAACTGTGGCGATTGGGCGAGGTAGGCTTTTCCATCAAAGTATGTGAGTTCAAAGACATCAGAACCTGATTCGCTCGCAGCTGCGATCATCTTAGGTGAGTGAATTTCAGTAAATCCTTCTTTATAGACATACTCTCTCATAGCCTCAACTAGAGCACTTTGGATTCTAAAAATGAGTGTATTTTTGTTGCTTCTCAAGTCTACCCATCTATAATCTAATCTCGAGTCGATCTCTGCGCCTTCATCTAAGGGGCTAGCTGCGGCGATCGCTTCAATTTTAAGATTTTCAGGTATAAATTCTTTTCCGCCATTTTTAACGTACTCACTCAAAACCATCTTACCGTCGATAGTCACGACAGATCCGACAGTACATTTGAGTGCATCTTCGATTAAAGCGCTTTGTTCTTCTTTAGAGAAAGAAACTTGTATTTCTCCTGTCACATCTTTTAGTATTAGAAATACCATGTATTTTGTATCTCTTATCTTGGTAATAAAACCCGCTATTTTAGTTTTTTCATTTTCTTTTAATTCATTTATATATGTTCTCATTTTAATTTTCCTTTCCTATCAATTCATTCTTTAAATCTACGTAATCTTCGCTTTCTTCAAGTACGATGTCGAAAACTGTTGAAAAGTTCTCTAAATTATTTTGATCTGTCAAAATTCCTATTTTAAGAACTTCTTCGTGTTCGTTTTCATCGACCATCAACAAATCTGACGTTTGATCTCCTAGCAAAATGACGTTTTCTCTTCCTCGAAGTTTTTCTCTTATCTCGTCTGGAAGAGAAACTTCGTTTTTATTCAGACTGTGAATAATGTTTTTATCAACGCCAGACGCGACTCCATCTTTGAAGATAATTTTATTGCTAGAAATGTAGATGTTGTCGTGAAAACAATCGTTGCCTTTTAGAAATGTCTCTATGAAATTTCCTATGCCAGCACTGATGATGATCACTGGGACGTTTTTCTCATGCATGTAATCTAAAAACTCTTTGGCTCCGCGACGAAATTCCATAATCCTCAAGTCTGTTGCAGCTTTTTTGAATACTTCTTCACTTATCTTATATTTTACGAAAAGTTCGACATGCAATCTAAACCATTCTTTTACTTTTTCTTTTCTGTATTCTAGATCTAAGCTCTCATCTATTTCAATAGGTCTATATATGTCATAGTAAGCGTCTCGTTCTTTGATGTACTCTTTAGGTACGAGGTCGCTTCCTGCTAAGATAGACCACGATGTCTTGCTGTTTCCTGTCGTGATCGTCCTATCGAAATCAGCAACGACATAATAATTATCCAAATTTTTTAATGGCAATTTTTCTTTTGTCTTATCGTTTATCTTCATGATCGTTTCTCCTTATAGGAACGACAGTTCTTCGATGAGATTGTCTATTTTAACTGTATGTTCTTCTTTCGTCTTCAAGTCTTTTAATCGCACTTCATAATCTTTTAAGCTCGATTCGTCGAACGTTATTAAGAAGTTTGCGTGCAGGCTGTCTTCTTCGAATTTTTCCATAGTATAATTGGTGACTACTTTAAAGCCTGCATCTTTTAGGTTAGTTCCTATTATGAATGCGTCGTCTACACATTCTTTAGTTTTAGGTACAATGAATGCGTCTAATTCTTGTATTCTGGCGTCGTAGTTCATAACTGTCTCTACACTTCTATAGTCTATTTTAAAATATGATATTTCTTTTTCTGAATTGTATCCACCGTGGACGAGTAGGTGGTCATCTAGAAAAATGTCGAAGAACATCTCTTTGTCGAACGAATCTATGGATTTTTTGTCTGTCTTTTCTGCAGCGATATCTAAGGCATCGAGGCTTTCTAATAGATCCTTGTTATCTTTAGTTCCACCTATCTTGACGATGAGATCGTATAAATCGAGGTTGTGTAAAAACTTGGTAGCCATATTTATTATCTCAGTGTCTATGTAATAATTATCTTTGTTTCTCGCTAGGGCGATAAAATGTTCTTTTTCTTCTTTGTCAAAAGATATCGCATGAAGATAGCATCTATTTTCGTCTTTTGGGAATTGTAATATGCTTTCACCTATTGGATTTTCTGATACTTCTCCGTGGTCGTTTATACAAGATATAGATATTTCTTTGTAATCGTTTAATTCGCACGTCCCGTCAAATATATCTCTTATATAGGTATGTTTTCTGGTTTCTTTTGCATTTAGTTTCATTTGATTTCCTCCTTTTTTGAACAAAAAAACTATCATTCCATAGGGACGAGATTTTCTCGCGGTGCCACCCTATTTCACAATAGTAATTGTACTCTTTAATTTGTCTTATCGCGACTTACACGTCAACTGGCTTATAAAGTGTCTTCCCAAAAGTTTCGTATAGCTTCTCACCTATCAGCTACTCTCTTAGACGATTTTTCTATTGGTACTCCTCTTCTCAATTGAGATTACATTTAGTTTAGTTCTTTTTTCGATGATTGTCAATATTTTTTTGTTTAATTATTGTAATAGATGTGGATATCGATTAAGCGTTCATGAGTATGTTTCATAATCATGTCTAAAAGATGACAAATTTTCTGTAAGAATTGTATTATTTATAGAAAATATGTTATAATCTATAAAGAATACTTAGATTAGAAATAATAAACAATTGGAGGAAAACATATGAAAATTAATTTAACAGAAATGATGAGATTAAAAGGGCGCTTAGTCGATATAAATGGTGAATTAGATTCTATTCTTAATGGCATAAATTCAGAATTTGATAGTATTGCTGGAAATATCAATTCTTCTGGATTGCATCAGTCCATTTTAAATGTTCAAGATAGTATCAAAACTTTAGGTATTAATTTTCATGATAATATGACATCGTTAGAGAATTTTATGGAGGAACAACTGACATCATATTCTATTACTAATGAAGAAGCTAGTAATTCGCTGAAAAACTTAGTAAACCTCGTCCAGAATGTCTTCGATGAAAATGGTAATATTTTGATGGCTACTGCGTCGGCAACTGCATTATCATATAATGTTGGTAGAAAGGCCGATCCTAATATCGGAGATCAAGCTGCTTACGACAGTGGAGAAAAATTGCAGAATAAGTTTGCAGCGAAGATCGGATATAGTGAAGAAAAATGGCAAATCGTGAATGAGACGTATTATTTCTTTAAGGAAAAAGGTCTTAGTGATGAGCAGATCGCCGGTATCATAGGAAATATGACTCAAGAATCGGCTTTAGATCTACGTTGTCCAACTGGTCAATATGAAGGATTATTCCAATGGTCTAAAAGTAGAAAACCGGATGATTTTGATTTACAGACTCAATTAGATCATGCTTGGCGAGAAATCGAAAGCGATTACTACGACGGGAAAGTTTTAAGTAAATTGTCGGAGACTACTACTATCGATGATGCGACTTATTCGTTTGCTAAATGGTTTGAAGGTTATACAGGTGAAATGAATTTAAGAAGAGATTTTGCTAAGGCTGTATATTATCACATAAAAAATAACCTTTAAGGTTTTTTTTTATGAAAAGTTGTGTTAAACATAGTGACTGATAAATAAAAGTAGTGTATAATAGTAATAG
>CASRZA010000075.1 GCA_949439935.1 uncultured Bacilli bacterium | reverse complement strand
TATGCATGGAAAAGCTATCTTCGACAATGCCAGTTACTATCTCGCGATGGGACTTCGTAAACAGGCAACAGAAGACCTAGCAAAACTTATAGATCTGAACGACAACGAAGTAGAAGCAATAAAACGTTTCAGTCAAGGACAGGGCTTATTCGTCTGTGGTTCAAGACGAATGCAAATTAACGTAGTTCTCACACAGGACGAACTAGACTCCTTTGGATCAGGAGGAGGACTATAATAGATTAGAGGTGATTTAACAGTATGATGGGAGACGATGGACAAGGTGGAGTATCTACAAGTGACAAATTGAAAGTCCTATGGAAGAATCTCCCAAAATCTGTTAAATTATATATTCTAGGAGGAGTAGGTGTGGCACTAATAGTACTTTTGGGAGCAGGAGTACTAATGGGCATAATTCCATCCGTTTTTTTAGATTATTCAGACGACGCTCAACAATCTGAAGATCTAAAAAAAGAATATGAAGAATATTGGGCCGAGATATGTGAAGAAGGCGACATCGATTGTTCAGAAGAACAGATCGAAGCAGCAAAAAAACTTCAAGATGACCAAAAAAGTTTTTATGAAAAGTTAAACACTTTAGTCAAGAAATATAATGTTACTTCTGAACAAAAATATATCGTTCTGACGACAATTTTCTACGGCATGGACATAGACGATTTTACTGTAGGATCTGGTGCATTTTCGATCGATGACACCGACGAGATCAACTACGAAGTTGCAGATGGCAAAAATATGTACGAAAGAGAGCAAGATTCGATCAAAGAGCTTATAAAACAGTATAAAGTTAATACAGCCGTGTGTCATTACACTACAACCGATGAGAATGGCGAGACGATCAATCACGCCGATTCGATGGTAAATCAAAATAATGAACACTTCACATTTAATTTTTTTGATAAATTTCGTATAACTGTAGGTCTCGGTATAGACGACGAAGAATTTAAAGAGGCGAGCGATGCATGTCTCCGAAGAACTAATGGAACAGTAAAAATAGAGGACTCTACTTCTACACAAGCTTCCATAGATGGATACTACAAATATCTAAGAGAATCTACATACTTCGACGACAAGCCACACCTTTCTAGCAATTTTGCCGACTATGGAAGAAGGCATGGTCTAAGTACAGATTTGAGTACGTGGACTACGGAGGATTTACAAGTCGTGAGAGATGATATCATAGAGGATATAAAAAATATCGTCAAAGATAAAGCTGAAACCAAAGGTCTTGCCATTCCTATTGGGACTGGAAAAGCTTATTGGTGGCCGATAGGTTCTCGTGAAACTACTGTGACAAATGGCGCGACTTTCGCTTCAGGCGATCCAGAGACTACTCTCATAAACAGTCATTACGGCATGCGTATACATCCGATTTCCGGAGTAAAAAAACTGCACAACGGAATAGACCTCCACGGAATTATGGGCGAAACAAACGTAATCGCATCTCTAGGAGGTAAAGTTATATATACGAATAACACCTGTGCCTCGCGTGATTCTAACGGATGTGGAGGAGGATTCGGAAACTACGTAGAGATAGAAGATACCAAAGGTAATATCACGATTTATGCTCATATGTACCAAAATTCTCTGACGGTTTCAGAAGGAGATACGGTCAGCCAAGGGCAAGTAATCGGAAAAGTTGGTTCGAGCGGAAACTCAACGGGAGCACATCTTCACTTCTCTATAAAAGTAAACGGTTCATATCAACAGCCACTAGACTATATCGATCCAGAAAATCCTCGTCCAAGTGGCGGGAGTGCGATAGATTTTAATAATTCGCGTTTCACTAAAGAAGAATTTATAGCGAGACTAAACAGCTATTATTCAAAAGAGGGAGTCTGTAACAGCAATAAGTCGCAGTTTGTGAAGGGATGTAATTCCTTCAAAGAAGAAGTAATCGGACATGGAGGAGCAGCGAAAATATATGATATAGCTAAAAGTATGAACTTAAACGCCGAAATATTTGTCGCGCGTAGCTATGTCGAAGGCTATAGCCCAGGAGAATCTTATAATTACTTCGGATACAACTGTACTAATACAGGTGGAGGAAAAGATTGCCGTGCCTTTACATCGTTTGAAGACGGGGCATCGACGTTCTTCAGAAACATCGCTCAATACGATTCAGCAGAGGCAATGATGTCAAGATACGCCTATTTAGGAGACTATTGGTATACTGGAGAACATCCAGGATTAGGTGGCTGCTACTATGCAGAGTATATCTATCCAGAGGGAGTTCCATCTAGAGTCGTCGCAGCTTGCGCTCATCCAGACGGTTATTGCAGTAAAGATAATACAGCTAACTGCGTGCCGACAACCCAAGAAGATAAAGACGCATACGCATCATATCAGGTGAGAATAATGGCAAAGACGATAGAAAGGATATTCGGATGAGTAAAGAGACAAAAAAATTTAAAGACTTAAACGAAGATGAAAAAAACGTATTGACGTCGATTATATTCATACTGATCTTTATATCATTTCTTATTTATATAGGTGTTTCAAAACTTATAGAAGCAAAAAAAGAACAAGAAGAGAGCATGAAGATAGTTTTAGTTACCGAACCAGGAAGATACTTCACGGCTGTGAACTGTGTCAAAAACTATCTTTCTACCATCAGATCGGGAAATACAGAGAACATATTGTTACTATTAAACGAAGAATTCAAAGAACAAAACAGAATAAATGCTAACACCTTAAAAAACTACATACCCAAATTCGATCCTAACTATATTTATGATTATGTAGGAGAAGAGATGTACCAACATAGAATTTCCAAAAACGTCGTCGAGTATTACATATTAGGTAGAATTAAAAAGTCTCAGATGGACGAAGAAGCAACATACACCGATTACGACATCACAGTAATACTATATGAAGATAAATTCTTATACTCGATAAAACCTGGTATAGGAGGACTATATGATGAACAAAAATAATAGAGTCGTCACTTTAGCAGTAATCCTCATATTTGCTGCCATAGGAGCTTACGTAGTTATAGGATCGAGAATCCATTCTGAATATGTACCTAACTATCAATTAGAGGATTTCTATATAGCACCGAGTAGAAAGATGGGTATAAACGAATATAAACCGGCTTCAGTTACAGACGAGGACATGGTAATAACGTACTTCAATACTTTCGTAGTTTGCTTAATCGAAGACATGGAAAGAGCATATGGTCATCTGAGCGAGAAAGGACGCAAACTCTATCCGAACATGTTGTCTTTCAGAATACTCGTTAGCAACTTAACCGACGGATTTACAGAGTTGCCACGGATAGATAGTTACGAAATGAGTAAAGATAAAGACACAGACCGACAGATCATCAAAATAAGCGATAAAAACGGTCATATTTATGTATTTACAATCGAAGCTGTCATGAAATATACAGTTGACTTCGAATAACGTAGCATTTTATAAAAAAATAGTATATAATAGGTGAGAAAAAGGGATGATTAGATGAAATTGAAGGTCAGAGTCAAACAAAAAGACTTTATTTTATTCATATTAATATGTATTGCTCTCTTTATGGGTTGTGCAATCATAGCTTTAAACTTTTTATCATTCAGTTCGGACCAAGGATTAGCGTGGCTCGACTTTTCATCGTGGAACATGCAGACCTTCTGGCTCTCTCTGTTTCTTTTTGTCATTTCGTTAATTGTCATATTCATGAGCGTATCTTCGACTATCTTCAATTTTGAGAAAGGCGGATTAGGACTTACTTTCGGAGAAAAAGAGGAAAAAGGATATAACAGATGGACGACTGAAAAAGAGATGAAAGCCGCATTTAAAATTGCAAAAGTTCCCGTAAATGTCCCAACCGCAGATGCGGGTGGAATAGCGATGATCAATGACGGTAAGAATATGTGGGTCGACGATGGAGAATATCACTCGCTCATCATAGGACAATCCGGTTCAGGTAAGACTACCGCACTTGTAGATCCCCAAGTATACAGCCTCTGTAAACACGGAGAATCGATGGTCATAACAGACCCCAAAGGTGAAATCTACAAACATCACGCGAATAGACTTAAAGATAAAGGATACAAGATAGTCGTCATCAACTTCCGTGATCCTCGTGAAGGAAACGCTTGGAACCCTCTTACAATCCCTTACAGGATGTACAAACAAGGTAAATCAGATAAAGCTAAAGAGCTTCTCGAGGATATAAGTCAAAATATTTTGATCGATCCTAAAAATACGAACGATCCATTCTGGGAGAGAAGTGCAGCAGACTATTTCTCAGGATTAGCGCTTGGACTATTCGAAGATGCTAAAGAAAACGAAGTAAATATAACTTCTATCAGCCACATGGCAACCGTCGGTGAAGAGAAAAATGGTCTCAACACGTTTGCCAAAGATTACTTCACACTTAAAAGTGAAACTTCGACGGCCTATGGTTATGCAAAAGCTACGATAGCAGCACCAAACGATACGAAATCGAGTATCTTATCCGTCTTCCAAAGTAAGATAAGGACGTTTAGTACTCGTGAAGAATTATCCGAGATGCTTTCTTATAGTGACTTTAACATGGAAGATATCGGTAAAGAGAAGACTGCAGTTTTCCTAATCGTCCACGACGAAAAGACGACATACCATTCTCTCGCGACGATCTTTATTAAACAGTTATACGAGGTTTTGATCGACGTAGCTCATAAGAGCCCTAATGGAGAACTCAAATATAGAACTAACTTTATCTTGGACGAGTTTGCAAACATGCCACAGCTTCGAGACGTCACTTCGATGGTAACCGCCGCTCGTTCTCGTAAAATAAGATTTACTTTTATTATCCAGAACTTTGCTCAGTTAGACGAAGTATATGGCGATAAAAATGCTGAAACTATAAGAAGTAACTGTGGAAACACTATATACCTTTTGACAAACGAGCTTTCCGCCCTAGAAGAGATAAGTAAACTTTGTGGAGAGGTCAAATCTAAAAAAGATGATAAGACCGTTTCGACTCCTCTAGTTACAGTTACAGACCTTCAAAAGATGAAGAGAAACGAAATAATCGTCATAAGAATGCGTATGCGTCCATTCAGAACGGTTCTTAAAGGATCGTATGACATCGACTGGGGAGATTCTTTCGAAGATGCTACACTACAAGAAAGAGAAGTATATCCAGTCAGAGCTTTCGATATGAAACAGTTTGTCAAAGAAGAAAAACATAAGAAGACGATGGATGCTATCAATAAAGCTCAAGAAGCAACTGGAGGCAATCCGCTTCCGACGATTTCTAACCCGACTGCCAATCCAGTAGATCCACTCGGCAAGCCGCCATTTCCAACTTCTTCTGGAAATGATCTTTATAAGAACTCGAACGATCCATTTAACCTCGATAAACCAGTCGACATAGACGAACTAGTTAAAAATATCGACAAACAGATCGCAGAATTAGAAAAAGAACAAGCAGAGCTTTTAAAAGGAATATAACTAGGTGATAGTTCTAATATAGATGATGATATAATGGAAAAGTTTAGGATTAGCAGTATTTCACATGTATTAGCGGTTTCGGGTATGCATGTATCTTATTTAGTTATAGGTATTAATTTATTTTTAAAAAGAAAAGCAGGGAAGAATAAAACCAAAGTTATTATAATTTTATTTTTAATTTTCT
>CASRZA010000074.1 GCA_949439935.1 uncultured Bacilli bacterium | reverse complement strand
ATTTCATAAATTTGAAATGAGATTTTTACTCTTTTAAAAACCATCTCCACTAATATAATTTACGTTTTGTTCTATGTCAGACTTTAAAAAATACTATAAAAATGATAAAATATAGATGCTTAGAAAAGGGTGACCTATGAAAAAATTAAAAAAAGTCTTATTTATCTTCATCATATTAATAATTGCAGGTATACTTTCTTTATTTAGCATCGATCTATATGTAAAAGTCAGTACTGAAAAAAAGATGTTCACAGTCGAAGAACTGAAAGGCGAATCCAAAGATTACGATTGTATCGTAGTCTTAGGGGCAGGTCTCAAAAACGACGGAACTCCAAGTCCCATGTTGAAAGAGAGAATCGACAAAGGAATAGAACTCTATAACGAAGGCATTTCCCCAAAAATAATAATGAGTGGAGATCACGAATTCCCAGATCACGACGAAGTAAACGCTATGAAGACCTATGCGATCGAACAAGGTGTTCCCGCAGAAGATATCTTTATGGACCATGCAGGAATATCGACATATGACTCCATGTACAGAGCAAAAGAGATCTTCGGTGCCGAAAAAGTTATCGTAGTAACGCAAAAATATCATCTCTATAGGGCGACATACATAGGTAATAACCTAGGATTAGAAACGGTGGGAGTAGACGCTGAAAAGACGAAATACAGTGGAACTGCTTATCGAGAGACTAGAGAATTCCTCGCGAGGATCAAAGACTTTTTCAAATGTGCAGCCAAACCTAAATCTTTATACGGAGGAAAAGAAACTCCTGTCTTTGGAGACGGAAACGTTACGAACGACAAAGAATATATAATTATAGAAAGATACTTAAACGAAAAAGATAAAAAGAAAATTTATATAAATAACAGGACCGAAATACAAAAAATCAAAAATATAGTCGAAAATGGAGAATATAAAAAGGAGACAAGCGACCACATCCCGGATTATGTCATGACATTAAATAAAGAAGAATATTATCTGATCATTGCAAAGGACTCGATTATAAGAAAAGATGACACAGAGGCTATTTTAAATAAAGAAGATGCCGAATTTCTAAAAGCTATACTAGAAAGTTAGCTTTTTCTTTTATTTTAGTAATATTATTTAATTCATACAATAAACTTAATTGAAAGGATAGTATGTATGGATAAAACACAAGTTATTGAGTCTATTGCTAAAAGAGGTAATGGAGAAATCTATTTAGGAGTTGTCGGGGCCGTAAGAACTGGTAAATCGACTTTTATAAAGAGATTTATCGAGAATTTAGTCGTGCCGAACATAAAAGATGAGTACGAGAAAAAACACTGTCTAGACGAGATTCCACAAAGTGCACAAGGTAAGACCATAATGACTACTGAACCTAAATTCGTGCCATCTAATGGAGCTACGATTGAAGTCAACGAATTTAGCACTAATATCAAACTTATCGATTGCGTAGGATACGTAATCCCAGGGGCAAATGGTTATGAAGATGAAATGGGCAACCCGCGCATGGTCAAAACACCTTGGACACCGGAAGAAATTCCCTTTATAGAAGCCGCAGAGATAGGAACAGAAAAAGTAATAAGAGATCACGCTACGATAGGGATCGTCGTGACGACTGATGGATCGTTCGGCGAGATTCAAAGAAGCGAATATATCAATGCCGAAGAGAGAGTAATAAGTGAATTAAAAGGTCTTGGAAAACCGTTTATTGTCATCATGAATACAGTACACCCGACGAATACGGAAACTGTCAGACTTTCTAAGGAGATAGGAGAAAAATACGACGTACCAGTTCTACCTATAAGTGTCGAAGCGATGAACGAGATCGATATCATGGCAATATTGAAGACTGCACTCATGGAATTCCCCGTATTAAACGTAAGTGTCTCTGTTCCAGAATGGATCCACGTATTAGACAACGACCATGAGATTAAGAAAGAGTTTATAAATAAAATCAAAGAATCAGTGACGACAGTAGATAAACTTAAAGACATCGATTCCATATTAGGACATTTTGAAGATGCTAACTTCATAAGTAAAAGCTACATAAGTGCCTTAGATGCATCGAGTGGTGTAGTTACGATCAAACTAGAATCGACCAACGAACTTTACCAACAGACCCTAAAATCGGTCATGGGCGATATCTCTCTTTCGAAAGCAGGAATCTTAAAAATGTTTGTCGAATTCAGTGCTGGAGCAAGTGAAACGGCAGGGATAAGAGATGCGCTCAAGATGGCTAGAGGAACAGGCTATGGCATAATGTATCCAGAACTTAAAGATATGAAACTCGATACACCTGAGATAATTAAACAAGGAAACAAATACGGAGTTAAACTTAAGGCTGTCGCAAGTTCTATACACTTGATCAAAGTCGATGTAGAAAGTACCTTCGAGCCGATAATCGGAAGCGAAATTCAAAGTAAGGAGCTAATAAACTATCTCATGAAAGACTATGAGGCCGATCCGTCTAGTATATGGAAAAGCGAGATCTTCGGTCGAAGTCTAGATACGATCGTCAAAGAAGGTATTCAAGGTAAGTTGTCTTTGATGCCAGAAACTACGCGTTTTAAACTTGGAAATACGATCACAAAGATAGTAAACAAGGGTTCTAATAATTTGATAGCTATAGTATTATAAAGGTGTCTCGTGCATCTTTTTTTATCTGGTCTGAATTTGCCAAAAAAAACCAAAAAATTGCCCTCAAAGCCACTGTTTTAGGCAGATTTTTGTAAAATTAATAGAAATTTCACTATTTTACTTGATTTTTACCTTTGAAATATGATAACTTATTGAATGTAAGGAATACAGTCGTTTAGTTCCTTATAGAAATATTAAATGGAGGTATTATAATGACAAAAGGTGAATTAGTAGACATTATCGCTACTAAAACTGGATTATCTAAAGCTGACGCTGGTCGTGCACTAGATGCTACTTTAGAAGGAATCCAAGCTGGACTTAAAAAAGAAGGAAAGGTTGCTCTAGTAGGTTTTGGAACATTTGCAACTAAAACACGTGCTGCTAGAAATGGTATCAATCCATTAACTAAACAACCTATTTCAATAGCTGCTAAAACTGTTGTATCATTCAAAGCAGGAAGCAAACTTAAAGATTCTGTTAACTAAGTCAAAAATAAAACCGAAAAGACCGATAATTTGGTCTTTTTTCTTTGTCGATTATATGATAAAATAATTACTAGAGAATGAGTAAGGTGATTATATGAATGGTGAAGATTTAAAAGAAAAACAGAATAAGGCTGGGCATCCGTTATTTATTTTAATAATATTTGTCGTGCTTATAGGTTTTATATTCTATGTTCCCGATATATACAAAAAATATAACAAAGAGATCAACGATTTTTTTGGTATAAAAGATGAAGATGAAAAAGAGAAAGATAAACTGGACGAAATAACTCCTATGAGTGCGTACCACCAGTTAAATTCTAATGACTCTTTCGACTATAATGAGATATCGATCAGTGAAGTATCTCTAAGTCCTGAAAAGAAGTTAACACTTACAGTTGGAACGAACAGTACATTCGATTTGGATAAATCTGGGTACTATATAGAATTTTATCAGCATCAAAAAACTTTTATAGGTAGACGAGCACTTCATGGGATGGTCACAAAATCTTTACCCATCGAAATGGACATATCTAACTTGAATGTCGATACGACGACATATTATGTGATTACACACATTTCAGATGGAGCTATAGGTGGTTCTAACGCAGAAAACGACAAAGGATTATATTCTATGACTTGTACAAAGAACGATGAATCTTATACTTACGAATTTTATACGAAAAAACTCACAAAGATAAAATATCGCTATTATTACGCCAATCCTAATCTAGATGAATATGCAGATGAACTATTAAAAGCTCAAAAGAAAGAAAAAGAGTATACTGAAATAGGTGGAATTACCACCAGCATAGCGGAAAATACCGATTCATTTATATTTACTTCCGTCTTCGATTATAGCGTAAAAGATGCTTACGAAAAGATTAAAAATCCGA
Source organism: uncultured Bacilli bacterium (assembly GCA_949439935.1). Classification (GTDB taxonomy): domain Bacteria; phylum Bacillota_I; class Bacilli_A; order RF39; family UBA660; genus RUG11867. Next base: position 1,632 of record CASRZA010000074.1, on the reverse strand, counting down.
ATATATTTGCCAAAGGAACGTTCAACAATGTCGTCAAATTTAAAATCGAAGCAGAAGGATATGAGTGCAAGTGAACGAAGTATTACAATTTACTATAGATGATTTCAGTGGTCCATTAGATCTGCTTTTACACTTAGTTAAAAACTCTAAAATGGACATTTACGAAGTACCCATAGAACACATCACGAGAGAATATGTCGATTTTATAGAAACGATGGAGAATATGAACATCGACGTCGCTAGTGAATACCTCGTACTTGCAAGCGAACTGATACATCTTAAAAGCAAGATGCTTCTAAATATCAATGATAAAGAAGAAGACGATGGAGAACAGTTAGAGTTCAAAATAGGTACCGAAGAAGAACTTAGAAAAAGACTCTTGGAGTACAAGCGTTATAAAGAATTGTCCGAAGACTTTAAAATGCTCGAAAATCGCCGCAGCGAAGTATTGACTAAACTTCCAGAATCTTTAATAGAATATAAAGAAGATGTCGAATTGAATACCGATACTACTATCGAAGACTTAGTAAGAGCTTTCTCTCAATTACTAGAAAGACAAAAGTACATCAAGCCTCTTTCTACTAAGATCACAAAAAAAGAGATGAGTGTCGAGCATAGGACAAAAGAGATAAGAGAGATCCTTGTTCTCCGTAAAAAAGTCGATTTCTTCGAACTATTCGAACAACCGAACAGAGAATACGTAGTAGTGACTTTTTTATCGATACTAGAAATGACGAAGAATAAGGAAGTCGACATCAAACAAGACCAAAATTTTGGCAATATTACGATAGAATCGAGAGTGATATCATGAACTTATTAGGAGTTCTCGAAGGAATTCTCTTTGCCGTCGGCGATGAGGGCATTACCCTTAAAGCTGTGACAGAGATTATGGACATAGATATAGAAAAAGCCAAAGATCTTTTAAAAGATCTACAAAAAAGATATGAAAGCGACGCCTACGGGATTCGTGTCAGTTACTTGGGAGACGCTTTTAAGCTTACGACTAAGAAGGAACATAAAGAATATTATCACAGACTTTTGGGAAATCCTGAGAGCCAGTCTTTGAGCGAATCAGCTCTAGAAGTTCTAGCGATCATCGCATACAACCAACCGATCACGAGGATCCAAATCGACGAGATGCGCGGAGTAGCCTGTGGACAAGTTGTAAGAAAACTCTGTGCACGCGGGCTTATTAAGATAACTGGAAAATCCAAAATGCCTGGCAAACCTAATCTTTATGGAACGACTCGCGAATTCTTAGATTATTTTGGCCTTGCAACGATAGACGATCTGCCAAAACTCGAAATCGATGAAAAAGTTGCCGAAGAAGAAACTGAACTCTTCACTTCGATTTACAAAGAGGAACAGGAAGTAGCTTAACGATTACACCGAAATAGGTGTTTTTATTAACAAAAAAAATAACGCAATAGTATCAATGTGCTTGCAATTATAGTCAATTGATTATATACTTTTATCATAGGACATACTCATAAAATAAGTATTTAAAAGTATATCGTTCGACAGGATTTGTTAATTATTTATGGTAGACTGAGTATAAAAGGAGAGTTACAGAATAATATGGAAGAAAAAAATAATAAAAAGAACATAATCTCATTGATAGTACTATGTGTA
>CASRZA010000073.1 GCA_949439935.1 uncultured Bacilli bacterium | reverse complement strand
AAAGAGGAATTTCAAAGGATCGGCTTAGAGGAAGGGCGTGAAGAAGAAAGAGAAGCTAATCATAAAAAAATGCTCGAAGCTGCAAAAAAACTTTACGAAGCTGGGAATTCACTCGACGTAATCGCCGAATGTTTAGGTTTGACCGAAGAAGCTCAAGAAGAACTCAAAAAATCTATTCGAGAATCTTAAGTTCTTACTACCAAAAAACCTACCAAAAGTGATGAAAAAAATTGCTTTAACGATTAATTCTATGATACAATTGATTAGGTTAAGGTGAATAACATATGCAAGATATAATTAAAAAAATATACAACTATAGCTTAGAAGAGATCATGGGTGAACGTTTTGGCGCGTACTCGAAATATATAATCCAAGACAGAGCGATTCCAGATGTTCGAGACGGATTAAAGCCCGTACAAAGACGAATCATCTATGCCATGAGCAAAGATAATAATACATATGACAAAAAATTCAAAAAATGTGCAAACGCCGTAGGTATAGTTTTAGGTAAATACCATCCTCATGGAGACACTTCGGTCTATGATGCCCTCGTAAGGTTATCGCAAGATTGGAAACAAAATCATATCCTAGTTCAAGTCGACGGTAACAACGGTTCTATAGATGGCGATCCTCCTGCAGCTTACCGTTATACAGAATGTCGTCTAGCTAAAATAAGCGAAGAATTATTGAGAGATGTCGACAAATTTGAAACGATGAAGATCAATTTTGCACCGAATTTCGACGATACAAAATTAGAGCCTACCGTATTGCCGGCAAGATTCCCAAATCTGCTCGTAAATGGCTGTACTGGTATAAGTGCAGGATATGCCACTAATATGCCACCTCATAACTTGATAGAGATAATTGATGCGACGATTAAGAGAATAGATACACCTAATTGCACTTTAGATAGCATTTTAAACATAGTTAAAGGACCTGACTTTCCGACGGGAGGTATAGTCGAAGGACTTGATGGCTTAAGAAAAGCTTATGAAACAGGACGTGGCAAAATAAATGTCCTTTGTAAATATGAATTTACAAAAGAAAAAGGTAAAGAAAAAATCGTAATCGATGAAATTCCTTTCGAAGTAAACAAACAACAACTCGTAAGAAAGATCGACGAAATAAGGATCGATAAAAAAATCGATGGAATTCAAGAAGTGAGAGATGAATCCGATAAGGATGCCAACTTGAGGATCGTCATCGATTTAAAAAGTGGCGCGAACAAAGAGTTAGTGATGAACTATCTTTTAAAAAACACGGAGCTCCAAACGACATATAACTTTAATAACGTGACGATAGTAAATCGTAGACCACGTCTGCTAGGTATACTTCCTATACTTGATGCCTACATAGCTCACCAAAGAGAAATCGTCAAAAAATCGAGTGAATGGGATCTAGCGTTTGCTAAAAAACAATACCACATAACGGAAGGTTTAGTAAAAGCTATAAGCATATTAGACGAGGTCATCAGGGTCATCCGAGCTTCCAAAAATAAATCTGACGCCGTCCAAAATCTTATAAAAGAGTTCGATTTTACTGAAGAGCAAGCTCTTGCAATCGTCATGTTACAGCTTTATCGATTGACAAATACGGACATTGTAACGTTAGAAGAACAGCTTCGCAAATTGGCAGCCGAAATCGAAAGGTTAGAAGGAATAATCAACGATCCAATCAAACTAGATAACGTTATCAAAACTGACTTGAAAAGGATCAAAAAAGAATATGGAATTCCTCGAAAAACCGAGATTAGAGATACCATTACCGAAATAAAGATCGATGCTACAGAATTAATACCGAACGAAAGAGTTATGGTCGTCCTTACAGTCGATGGCTATCTCAAACGAGTCAGCAAAAAAAGCTTCACTTCTTCAAACGAAGAGACTGGTCTCAAGCCTGGAGATTCGGTATTAAACGTATATGAGGCCTCGACTTTAGATAAGATGTTGATTCTCACAGATTTAGGAAACTATCTATACATGCGAGTAAATGACATTGCAGATTTAAAATGGAAAGAGATGGGTAAACATATCTCAAACATAGTCACTGTCAATCCCGACGAGAAAGTCGTCGCTGGTTTCATAATGAGCAATTCGACAAAAGACAAAGAACTCATCACCGTTACAAAAGACGGCATGGTTAAAAAGACGATACTTGCTCTTTACAATGTAACGAGATACAACAAAGAGATTTGTGGTATAAAACTCAAAGACGGCGATCGAGTAGTAAATGCTTTTCTAGATGCTGAAGAGATGATCATTGCTACTAAAAACGGATACTCTCTGAGATTCAGAACGGAAGAAATCCCTCTAAGCGGAGTTAAAACGGGCGGTGTGAAAGGCATAGGTCTTAAGGATGACGACGAAGTAATAGGTAGCCAAGGCATCAGACCTAATCACGAATACCTTTGTGTTTTCACAGATAACAAGACTTCAAAAAGAATTAAACTGTCAGACATAGAGCCATCTAATAGAGCTAAAAGAGGAAGCATGATCATTAAAAAGGTCAAATCCACCGTGTATCATCTAGAAAGTGCATTGCTGTGCGATGCAAAAACTATATTTAATCTAAAATACTTAGATGAAGTACAAGAACTTAAAGCAAGCGATATACCTATCATGGATACATCTAGTACAGGAAGTAATGTTACGAAAAAAGAACCTTTAAATGTCACTGTCGAGCCGAATTTGATCATAATAGAAGAAACTCAGGTCGACGAAGATGTCGCATTAGATCGAGAAGAAACAAACGACGATTTTCTAGAAGAATTTAGGTTATAATTCATGGAAGAAAAAAAGAATAAATTTCCGTGGGACACATTAGAAACGGTAAGTTTAATGTTGCCGGTCGAACTGCTCATATATCACATATATCGCTATGAGCTGAACAAGCGAGCTAGACCAAAATTGGCCGAATCGGACTTACAAATTTTAAAAACTTATTTAAATCAGTACGAAAAAGAAAGCAGTGTGAGAGAATGTTTAAAGAAATAATTAGTGAAACCAAAATAACCCCTAATTTTCTAAATAGCATTCTGACTAATCGCTCTTTATACGACATGTTTAAAGACGATTTCGAAAACAACACTGAATACTTTCAAGGAATTTCAAAAGAAGAGTATCTTAGTGAAATGTTAAAGTTCATAGAGACTCTTCTTTTTTCTTCTAACATTTTTCATATCTATGGAGAACCAGAAGACATACAAGAGTCTACCAAAGGAAAACTCGAATATATTAAAAGATTTTATGACGACTTTCTACTAGAAGCATTTAAAGAGGATCCCGAAAACATTTTAAAAACGAAGATATTTAAGGGATTCGAATTTGCCAAAAGAAAAGACATATATGCTAGTAAAACAAAAGAATTCGAGACCATCTATGACTACATTTTCAACGTCAGCATAGATTATTTTGGGATAGTTGAAGTTTTGACGAAAGACCCCATTGCAAACATTTTAAAAGGCGAAACCTTATCTATAAAAGAATTTGACATCATATGTAACTATGTCAAAAACAACGTCGAAGGTCATATCGAGATGGATTTAGTGACCGCTATGCTTCACAATCATGCCTATAAATCTAATCATATCTTCGATCGCGAAGTAACGGAGACTTTAGTATTTTCTACGATTCAGAGCTATTTAGAAGAATTTGGATTGACGGTCTCTTTAGAATTCCATAACGGTTTGGATTCCAAAAAAGAGAGTGAGCATTCCTTTGAGCCGAATATCATACGTATAGACTATGCTCTCTTAGATGGTTTCATTTCTCTAAACTACGTAGAACTGTTTGAACAGGCGTTCTTTGAAGCAGAGATGATTAAAATTCACGGTCTTTTAGAAAGAAATGAATGTGATTATAATACGCTTAAGGTTCTCATGAATTTAATTATAACAAAGGTTGATCTTAATAGACTCTTTGTCGAAGAAGACTACGCTCCGGCAGAATTTTTATTAGATCTAAGATCATCAAACTTTATAAAAACTTTAAGATTCTTCTCTATGTTTGGAGTAAATTTATGCGACGGATACATAAATTCCAAAACGCCCTCGACCGATCTATTCGAACCAGAATTAGTTCATTCTCAAAAGGAAATATCCATCGATCAAAGATTTGAACAGATATTCATGCGACATCCGAATAAAACCGAGTTAGTAAAAAAATACTCAGTTTTAAAACTCTTTTTCGACCAAAGCGGTGTCCGCAAACAGACTCTTGAGCTAATAAAAGGACTTAAAAACGAAGAACATCGGAATGTCATAATCGAGTATCTTCATTCGAGGATAATCGATCCTCAAACGATGATAGATGACGTCGCGAAAATATCGAATTATAGAGCAAAAGATGAATATATCAAAGTCTTCATCTCTCAAGAAATCAAATATATCTATGTTGATACTTTTTACTACAGCCTGGATTCGTACATTAAACTCTATAAAAGTCGTTTGGATATCGACGAATTTCTTGACGATTTACTTTTAAAGATAAATTGCATCAAAGACACGCCTTTGACACATCGCTTTATTGATGAAGCTATATTTACAATTGCCGATATGAAACAGAATTGATCTTTTTGCATATAATGAACTAGGGTGATAAACATGACTAAAAAAGAAGAATTCAAAAACTTCGTTTCTACTCATCCAAGTTTAGTAAACATCGTAAAGGACAAATCACATTCTTGGCAAGATCTATTCGAAGTATACGATCTATACGGAAACGATGAAAACTTATGGAATAAATATTTAAACACTGTTGACAATTCTTCGCAAAGCAAAGACACAAGCAAGATGAATAGCATCGGAGAGCTTACTAAACTGTTCAAAAACGTAAACATCGATAACGTACAGAAATACATCGATACAGCTCAAAAAGCGATAGGAGTAATTCAAGAGCTAACGGGTGGGGGAGCAGCTGCAGAAGTGATTTCTAAAGGCCCAAGTGTCTCTAGGCCGATAAACAAAATATTCGAGGACTGATATGCAGCTCATAACATTATATGCTCTAAAAAATGACGACAAGATGCACAAATTTTTAAGAGAAAATTCCGAATGGTATAAATACCTAAATAGAAGTGCCGGAAATTATCAAGTCTTCGTAAAAGCTATGAAAAAAAAATATAAACTCAACCCTACGGATAAAATTGCCTCGACTTTAGACAACATCGATTTGATAAGCTCAGTCATACAGACCATTAAATAGTTTGTATGATTTTTTAATCATTAAATTTTTTCAAATTATAGTAAAGCAATAGCAATATGCTTGCAATTATAACTATTTGGTTATATACTTTTATCATAGAACATACTCACAAAATAAGTATCACAATAATAAAACATAAACATTCACAAAGCTCGACAGAATTCGATTACGATTTATGATAAGATGAGTATTAAAGAAAGGATTGCAAGAAATATGGAAGGAAAAAAGAACGTAATTTCGTTGATAGTACTATGTGTATCGATAGTAGCCCTGACAACGTCTTTAACATACGCATACTTCGTATCTCAAGTAGGCGAGAACGAAGAAGAGAGTATTACTATAACAAGTGGAACTCTAGCTTTGACATTCAGAGACAACGATGAGACTGTCGAGAACATCGAAGGAACGTGGATCTTCGGAGATAGTATCGAGAAAGAACTGATAATCGAAAATACTGGATCAAGGGATACATATGCGAAGATAAGTTGGGATAATCTAGTAAATACATACTTAAAAGAATCGTTGACTTACACATTAGAAGAAAAGACAGATGAAGAAGGATCGACGTGGAAGAAAGTGGAGACAGAAAGTAAGAACGTGCCTAGAAGTGAAACATCTTCGATTCAACCCTTAGCAGATCATCTCTCTATTCCAGCAGGACATACGTATACATATAGACTAAGAATAACATTCGAAGACTTAGCAGATGTAGATCAAACGCCAGATATAAATGCAAACTTTG
>CASRZA010000072.1 GCA_949439935.1 uncultured Bacilli bacterium | reverse complement strand
CAACCTACTGATTACAAGTCAGTTGCGCTACCAATTACGCTATGTCGGCAAAAAATAATGGTGGGCGCTTAGGGACTCGAACCCCAGACCCTCTGCTTGTAAGGCAGATGCTCTAACCAACTGAGCTAAGCGCCCATTAATTTTCAGGACAAGTTAAATATATCATTTATGCATTGTCCTGTCAAGAATTTTTTATATATTTTTAGTGAAAAATTCTCGGATTTAAGGGATATTAATTGTTGCAATCTATCTCTTTAAGTTTTGTCTCGATCCAAATAGGCAAAAGTTCTTTCAATTTGCTAAATCCGTTCGGACTTTCCATGAGACGACCTTTTTGAGAAGTTAGACGATAATCGATAGATTTGATCGAAAGTTTGATCTGTTTTTTGTCGCCGTCTACTTCCATTATTTTGGCATAAATTGTCTCACCTGGGAAAGCGAAGTTTCTTACGTTTGAGACAAAACTATCAGACATCTCTGATATGTGAATTAATCCGTTGTATTTATCATCTACTTTCACGAAGATACCGTAATTCTCGATACTCGTGACGGTCACCATGATAATATCTCCGGTGTGATAATCCATATAAAATGCACCTCGCGAGAAGTATTATAACACACAAATTTTAAAAAGTAAAATCGTCAAAAGGTCGTCGTTTTTGTATAATTTGATTCTATGCGTTCTGTAATCGGTGGAAGGTCGATGTCTTCTGTATATTCAAAGTTACCATCAATTATTATTCCAGCGTGCCCTTCTAAAAAATATTTTGTAAAAGATTTGCTTTTGTTTTCTGTATATTCATCGAATCCTATCGGTACGGTTGCGATGTAGGCTATACTCATATAATCTTTATATTCATCTCTCGGTATCTCTGTGCCATCGCTCAGTTTGAGGGAGACGATATTGTTGTCACTATCTATCGTCAAGGAAAGATAGTCTTCTGGGGCAGGAACATCGATGACTTTTTGAATATTTATTGTCATCGTATTATTATCTTTATCTTCGATAAATGATAAACTGTTATTATGGTTGGCACTCATCATGATGCTCTCATGATTACCCATTACACAGCAGTCATCTGGATAGGTGACAAATCTTTTGAAACGACAAGAACCGATGTTAATGATACAAGGAGTACCGTGAATTGCAATTTGTAGGTACTTATCCTTTGCTATAAGACTGTCGTCATTCATTTGCTCTTGAGAAATGGTCTCTTCCTTAAAGAATGCTACCATTCCTTTATTGACCGCCTCTTGAACGGGTAGTGACCAACCAGCCGTGCATCGTGCTTGTTCGTTTTGTATAGAGCTCTCTTTCAAATAGAAACTTTCATATTCGTAGTCATTTCGAATAGCTGTAATCATTATATTTTCTTCTATTGGTTTCCCAAATTTATTAAAATGGAGTATATTCAACAATTCGTCGAATCTTTCATATAAAGACTCCATTTTTTCTTCATCTGCAGGAGTTGTCTCTAAAATTGCGATGAAATCAGCGTATTCTGTGTCATTGAAATAAGGCCGAACCGCATCTTGAATGGCTGTCGAATTGGTTCGATGTGCATTATCTTTTATCGGTTCAGGTCCGATGATTTCCATCAAGATTTTAAGGTACCTACAAGGTATAATGTATGCGAAACTTCCATTATTTTCAGAGATATCCATATAATATTCTCTTGCGACAAGTTCAGCTTCTGTTTCGAGGATAAAAGGAAAACCATTTGCCTGAAGTAAATGAGCGTACTCATGTGCAGGAATAATCGCTCTATATTCATTTTTGTTGAATGGTTCATCGTTAGGGTATTGAGAATAGAGGGCATTTCCAAAACAATAGTGACCACCCCTGTTTGGATTCATTTCGGGAAACAGGGCTAAATTGTGGTGTCGAATTCTCGATATAAATTCTAAAGGAGTACCTTCATAATATTGCAAGACATCTTCGATTAACTCCTCATTCCATAAAAAGGTTTTGACTTCGTCGGGAAGCCCAGGTGTTTCAAAGATATAGTTTTTGATGTCTTGCGCAGTTATCGCATCAAATTTTCTGTCGTCATCACCTAAAAGATACACTAAGGTATCATTTAAAGAGACTCTTGCACCAGAAATTGCAGTCGGATAGAGACTAATAACCCCCAAGCCTATGGTTAATGCAACTGTACTACAGGCAATAGAAATTCCCTTAACTAAAAACTTTTTAAAATCATACTTTTTTCTTCCTGTATAATGCGGAATTACTTGGTCATAAGCTGTACAATCTACACCATTCATTTCGAAAAAAAGCTCATAGTTTGGCATGTCATCTTTAAGAAAATGGACAAAATTTGTGGCTTCGTCGAGAAAGACTTCGAAACCATTTTTTTCACCAATTTTTTTGTTCTTTGCTCCTAGTTTAAAGCAATCTAAATGGTTTAGAGTTTCCTCCGTCAAGGGGGAGAGAACATTGCCCACAAGGCTGAAACCTAAAATTCTATTGTCTTTTTCATCCAAATGGATTTCTGAGTACCTGTTTTTTTCTTTTTCTTCAATTATTGCAAGAAGCATAATATATCACCTAAAATAATTATAGGATATAAGGTTATAAAGTTCAAGTTTAGTGGACATTTCGATGTCAACGAGTTTGCTTTCCATCTGGAGCAGTCAAACTTGACATGAAGAGTTTTAAATTGTATCATATGTGCAACAAAAGGAGGGGTTTTTGTGAATAAATTGGTTTTTGAAAGCACAATGCGTGGTTTATTTCCTAAGATAGAAAAGATTGATGAAAGTGGAGTCGTAAATATATTGGAAAGATGCATATATATCTCGGTCTAACAAATGTCAAAATCAGCGGCAACTTTCCTTATCAGTTTGCAATAAATCTATACGAAAAGTATCCCCATGTCGATATAAAACCGGGAGCGATTGGAATTGATAGTCCTATACCTTATTTCAAAGAGAAATATAGAGCGAAGTATATCGATAAATAGAGTGGGAACGAAAGAGGGACTCATCATTTTCGTGTGCGAATATTTGGATTATTGTGACCAATTGCTGAGAAAACCTTCCGAGAGAAGTGCTCATATTTCCGAGCTCGTCGATGAAGTGAATACGATTCTTCTTCGCAAAATCAATCCTGTACAATCGAAACGTGCTTGGATGGCAGAAAGTATGTATTCACAAGAATATTTTGATGGGTCTCCTACGAGGCGATTCGCGACCTACCATACAAGAATTTTTAAGAGTCCTCGACGAATTCGATCGAACTGTAAATCCCTTTATCGAAGAAGATATGAGTTTAGAATAGAAAGTCAAACGTCTACAAGGACAGAAAATTTCTTTCTATCTTTTGTCTTATGATTCGAGTTTTGAAGATGACGCGCAATTTTACATTACAACTATCGAAGACTCTCATAGTGGAAGCGAAGTAAAATTTGGAAGGAGACCAAACGGGTTTAATTCTGTTTTATTTGCCTTTGTTGGAGAGCAAGATTTTTTCTCCGTACAACATGCCTATAGCAGTTCTGCTTCTAAAGAAGAGGAGCAGGGAGAAATCATTCGTATAGCGTATTCTGGCGACAACTGTCCTCAGAAAAAGTCTATCCTGTTCAATCCCACGAAAGGTATCCTTGTAAAAGACAATAGAACGATAGTTCTAGATGACTTGCATTTGGGTCTTCTCTATCGAGAACTTCAAAAAGCTATTTCGTTCGCATCGACGATTACTGTCGACCATTTCGAATAAAAAAAGACTATTCAATTTAAACCAGAATAGTCCTTTTTGATTTTTTGATGATAAACAAATTAAAAAGCAAAAAAAATGGTCGGGAAGACAGGATTCGAACCTGCGACCCCCTGGTCCCAAACCAGGTGCACTACCAAGCTGTGCTACTTCCCGAACGATAAAATTAATAAGTGGTGCCCACGGCCGGACTTGAACCGGCATGAGTTTTAAAGCTCGCAGGATTTTAAGTCCTGTGCGTCTACCTATTCCGCCACATGGGCAGGCACTGTCTTAATAGATAAGACTATTTGAGTATATAATATTTTATGCTAAATTTCAAGTATTTTTACATTAATCTGTCTAAAAACTTTAACTAATGGTGTATTTCTTTTCTGAGTCTAGCGTCTCGCCTTGTGCTAGTCTATATGATCCATCAGATTTTTGGATAAGTTCGGTTAATTCACCAGAAATCTTTACTAAAAGCGTTTCGTTTAACAAACTTGGATCGACTCTCAAATACATGTCTTTAGAATATCCTTCATTTAATTTAATTACAGGTTTTAGATGGATTTCTCCTTTTGTGTGCTCTAATGTTACAAAATCGCATCCTAGGACTGCTCTTTCTGATTTAGTTAAATCTGAATAACAACCGGTTAATCCCATGATGGAAGTCGAGTACGTTTTTGTAAGTTGTAAAACAGTCGTGGTTTTTTCTCCTAAAGTAGAAGGTATAGAAGGACTTTGTTGGATATCTGTAGATCTTACTTCTAACTCCATTATACTTTTTAAATACTTTTCTTTCAATTGTTCACTTGCCTGCGAAACGTCGTAAAAAAGAATGATATCTTGATTCCTTTTGATTCCACTGCTCGGTTTTATTACACCGTCAGCTACATACTCATATAAAGGAAATGCGGTAATTTCTTCTGGTATGCATCCTTCATTTATAAGTAATTTCTCCGGTTGGATCACATCTAAGATACGAAAAGTTAATTGTTCATGTTCGTTAGTCATTTTTGTTCACTCTCTTTCTTTTGAAAGTTATTGTAGCATAGAAAAAAATCTATGTTAATAAAAATGTATGTTTGTTTACACAATTATATGTAAACAATTTTTTTGCTTGAAAAATTTAAATTCATATAAATTTCACAATCATGCTATAATATACATACAGTTAGGGAGTGGTTTGATGAAAATTTTGATCGTAGATGACGAAGCACTGATTAGATCAGTGATCAAAGAATATGCCGAGATAGAAGGTTATAGTGTCGAGGAAGCCAGCGATGGAATGGAAGCGGTTCTTAAATGTAAGAAAGAAAATTATGACTTGATTATTATGGATATCATGATGCCGAAGTTGGATGGATATCAGGCAGTAAAAGAGATACATAAAGATAAAAATATTCCTATAATGATGCTTAGTGCACGAGGCGAAGAGTACGATAAACTATTAGGCTTCGATCTCGGTATCGACGATTATGTACAGAAACCCTTCAGCCCAAAAGAGTTGATCGCCAGAGTCAAAGCTATTTTGAAAAGAGTCAACAAAGTTAATAAAAAGTTCGGCGTCGGCAACTTAGTGATAGACGACGATGCGCGAGAGGTGTGTATCGATGGAGAAAAAGTTGTATTAACCTTAAAGGAATACGAACTGTTAAAATATTTGGTCGAAAATAAAAATATTGCCGTTTCGAGAGAACAGTTGTTGACAAAAATTTGGGGTTACGATTTTTATGGTGATGATCGGACTGTCGATACGCACATTAAAACTTTGAGAAGTAAAATCGGCATATATAAGGATAGTATTGTGACTTTAAGAGGGGTAGGTTATAAATTTGAATTTAAAGAATAAAAAAAATTCGTTCAGTTTTAGAACTACTTTGACTATAGTTCTATTCAGCGTCTTTATACTACTTCTTTTATATATGTTTCAAAATCTCTATTTGAATTATTTTTATGAAGTCCATAAGATCAATCAGGTCGAATCTATCGCGGGGAAAATAGATCAAGATACTGACTTGGAAACATATTTTGAGCGGGTAAGTATTGAGTCGGAGGTATGTGTCGAATACTTACAAAATAATGGCAAGACCATCATATATAATAAAGATATGAAAGGATGCATTTTAAATAATCCGAGTGGAAATATTCTAAATTTAATGCAAGACATGTATAGTAGCGATAAACCTACTATATTTTATAAGATCACTAATCCTAGATACAGTTCTAAAAGCTTTTTATTCGGCAAAAGGGTAGAATCTGGCTACGTCTTTATAAACAGTCAATTGGAGAGTTTAGATGAAACTAATAAAATGCTGAGAGGACAGCTCGTATATCTTTTAATCATCATCATAGTTTTAGCGTGTTTCATCGCGTCTTTGGTGTCTCATACGATCA
>CASRZA010000071.1 GCA_949439935.1 uncultured Bacilli bacterium | reverse complement strand
TTGAGTCACCAAAGTTCCACGTTCCTTCGATGTTCTCGACAGTCTCATCGTTATCTCTGAATGTCAATTCTAGGGTTCCATTCGTAATAGTAATTCTCTCTTCTACGTTCTCGCCTGTTTGAGATACGAAGTAAGCATATGTCAACGAAGTAGTAAGTGCTACTATCGATACACATAGTACTATCAACGAAATTATGTTTTTCTTATTTTTTCTTTCTTCCATTTTTACTTGCAACCTTCCTTTTAATACTCAGTCTAACACAATTAATCGACGAATTCTGTCGAACTTTGTGAACAAATATCACTTTATACGATACTCATTTTATGAGTATAACCTATGATAAAAGTATATAACCAAACGATTACAAAAGCAAGTATAATGATAGTAATGTGCTATCAAAAAAATTGAAAATTACTGATCTTGTGCATCGATAAATAATCTGTTAAAATATTCTCGTGATGAACTATGAAAAAAATCGGAATTATCTGTGAATATAATCCTTTTCACAATGGACACTTATACCATATCGAGAAGATCAAAGAAATGTATCCTGACTCGATGATAGTCTTAGTACTAGGAAGTTATTTTTTACAAAGAGGAGATGTTTCCTTAATAAGTAAGTGGAACAAAACTAAAATAGCTCTAAATTATGGGGTAAATCTCGTAATAGAACTTCCGACTTTATACGGTACAAACTCGAGTGACTATTTTGCTCACTATGCAATAAAAGCTTTGAGCCTTGCCGAAGTCGATGCGATTATATTCGGAAGCGAAACTGCCGACGTAGAATTGCTACGTCACATCGCTAAATCACAACAGTCCGACGAATTTCAAACTCAAGTTAAAGAACGATTAAGAGATGGATCAAACTATCCAACCAGTTTATCAAAATCTTTAAACGTCACATTAAAAAGTAACGATCTTTTAGGTGTCTCCTATATAAAATCTATCGATGAAATCGATAATAAAATAATTCCGATACCCATCAAAAGAACGAACGAATACAACGATACATCGTTAGAAGATGAAATTGTAAGTGCCTCTAATATTAGAGAAAGACTTGCGACAGGAAAAGAAATCGAAAAATACATTCCTCCGTATCCGAAGTCTTATATCGTCGACATAGACGCTTCAAAAATGTTTGAACTCGTTAGATATCGAATCTTGACAGAGAGTCACCTCGAGAGATTCTTAGGTGTTGACGAAGGATTAGAAAACAAACTAAAAAAAGAAATACTGAGATCTACTTCCTTAGGAGAACTCATAGAAAATGTTAAATCGAAAAGATATACTACTTCACGGCTTAAACGAATGCTCGTTCACATTCTTCTCGGCATCGAAAAAGAAGACATGTCCGAGCCTAAAGAAACTTACAAAATTCTAGGATTCGATTTTATAGGAAAAAAATACTTAAAAGAACTAAAATCGAATAAACTACAGTTTAAACTTTCAGATAAAAGTGAAGAGATAGAAAAAAGAGCAGCATTACTCTACTACGATTTGACAAATGATGAGAGTATTAAATTTGAATTTTTAAATAAACCTATCATAAAAGAAAATCTATAGAACAAAAAAAGAGACAGATTCTCACCATATAATGCGAAAAACTAATCTCTGTCAGTATATACCAAAATCAATCGCAACAATTCTAAAATGGCTGTCAACACACTCGCGACATAAGTCATAGCCGCCGAAGCCAATACCTTTCGACCGGATTCCAGTTCGCCCTTGTTTAAAAGTTCTAACTTATCCACTTCTTCTAAGGCTCTACGCGATGCATCGAACTCGACTGGAAGTGTCACGATCTGGAAAATTAAGATTACGACTTCCATCAAAATTCCGAGCCAAACCAAATTGAGCATACTAGCTATCACGCCGATCATGATCGCAAAATAACCGACATACGAAGCGATGTTGACGAAAGGTACCAAAAACGATCTTATCCTCATAAAAGTATAACCTTGTTTATCTTGTAAGGCATGTCCACATTCATGCGCCGCCACTGCGACTGACGCTATAGACTCGTTGTGGAATACTTCCGTAGAAAGTCTGATCACCTTTCTAGAAGGGTCATAGTGATCTGTTAAATGCCCCTTTGTCTCTACGACATAGACATCTTCCAAACCATTCTTATCTAAAATCATGCGAGCAGCTTCAGAGCCGCTTAATTCTTTCTTATTTTTAACTTTCTTATATTTAGAATAAGTTGAGCTTATAAAAAATTGAGCTCCTAAAGTGATAACCAACGCTATCAAAGTTAATCCATAGTATGTTACATAATCGTTCATATTTTTACTTCCTCTCTACTACTTTCGTCCCTGCGATTAAATCGTGTAGCCCCCTGCGATCTTTAGAGGCCTTGATCGAAATAGCTATCGCTATCATAAGTACATTTGAAACGATGTACATGATCGAATAAGATACCGCAAAAGCGTCGTTCCCTAGAACATAACTCGCTACTAAATTATAGATGGTAAAAGGTATCTCGTATAAAACAAATGCTCTCAAGAACAGTTTCCATAAAGATGCTCTCTTGTCGTTTTTGTCGACTATTTTTACCCTCAACAATCTCTTCCCGACTGTTTCGCCTTCAAAGAAATAGACGAATACTACAAAATACAACAAGAACATAGACACTGTAATGACATCGTCATAAACGTTTAACTTACTAACTTCTTTTAAAGTACTCTTATAATATACATAAAAATCTTCGAATTCCTTTTTTGCATCATCTTCGCTCAATTCTTCCATTTTCTTAGTGACTTCCTCGTGCTTAGTCTGATACTCTGTTTGCAAATCTACTATATCGTCATAATTGGGATTAAGTGGAGTCATCGAAAGAGTCCCCGCCAAAAACAAAACTACGAAAAGATCAAAAATATAAGCGATAAATCGACGGATCGTCATGTGCATTATTTCACCTTACCAACTTTCTTTGAACTCATTATATCACAATTAAAGCAATTGGTCATCTTCTTTATAAAGATTATCACTATCTTTTTTAAACATCTCATAAATTTGAGAATATATCATGCTACTCACATACCTAGCTTTCTTCGGTTGAATCAAATACCTCAAACTGAGAACTACTTTCTCACTCCGTATATTCGTGTAAATCATCGGTTCACAATTATTATAGATCGATTTAAATTCATTATGTGCTTCTGCCGATTGTTTCTTCACTTTCGCAACTACATTTTTTATGATGTCGATCTCTTTTACGATTCCATATAATTCTCTTTTCAAATTGGCTAGATCGACTCCGATAGGTAATGTGAGTTCTATTTCGTCCCAAACAAAACTAGAGATTTCGTTGAAATTTTTTAAATGTGTCTTCAAAATTTTTCGATGCGGTATGTGCACTATGCCTCCAGTCTCTTGACCAAAATTCGACATCTCCAAAATATCGGTTCTAAAATCTGTAACCTTTAACACATCTCCACGACATTCTCCGTACTCTATCCTATCTCCTATCTTAAATATCTTTTTATTCTTTATATAGACCCCGCAGATCCAATTCAAGATGACATCTTTAAAAAGAATAGACAAACCTGCCACGACGATTCCGAGAAATAGCAAGAATCCTCTTATCCTATCGAACCAAAGTAAACACATTATTGCCACAGTAAAGATGTTGAGACTTCTCCTTAACCCACAATAAGTTTTATAAGATATCTTTTCATCCCAAAATTTTCCGACTAATTTTTTTAATATCCACTTGATCACTGACACAGATAAGACAAATACTACCGAATAAAATGCTAACTCTAAATTACTGCATAATTCTAACGAATAAGTTATTCCAAACATTAGATATCTCCCTTTTCATTTTTATAAATTATATGCAAGAAAGTATTCTAATATTTATTTTTGATAACTTTGATCGTATCGGTACTTTTAATGTGTCCTATCAATAATGGACTAAACTCGTCATGCAATGAATTATTAGTAACTATATCTTTCTCACTATAATTAGCATAACAATACTTACAAAAATGTTTGCAAGAATTATAATCCCCTATGTCATACATATGGATACAATTGCAGTTTTTATCTCTCCGGGCATTCCATTTTTCTTTTATAGTTTTTCCAGTAAACCTTTCGACCAAACTCGTCGTGACACAGTCCTCTTGCAAAAAACCATATTCAAAAAGCGTATCCATTTCACCACACGTCTGCACAGTCATTCCATTTAGAGAGGCACTATCGACAAAATTTTGCCCGATTAAGGCCATCTCTTCTCTTGTCACTTCCCTGTTTTTCAAAACTTCTTTGTTTGACCTTACGTTCTTATATTCGTCGACAAAGGAAACGATGATCGAATTCGTAAAACCGTTTAATTCTTCCACTAATCTTTTAAAGGCTTTTATATGAAAATCTAAGTCATATTTATCATTTAATATGATCGGATCATATCTTATGAACATTCTTTCTTTTCCGATTATTCTAGACAATCTTTTTGTATTTTCTAAAATTAAAGCTTTGTTCGGTACGTTAGGTTCAAAATCCTTTTCATATGGAGTAATAGTGACGTGAACTACGAAAGGTTTATCTATTCTTTCGACATTCTTAAGTAAATTCTCAGGATTTTTCGTACAAAAAACGAACATGTCTATATCCTCACAATTTATTCTATGAACTAAATCTTTATAAAAAGGATTTCTGATTAAAAAGTAACCATCTTCCAGTCTATTCAAGAACCAACCCATATAAAAAGCGACTATATCGGTCCTTCCACTTACGTTTACTACCATAAAAAATCCTCCATACCCTTAAGTAATAAAGATCATATTATATTAATCTTATTATTTCAAGGTCCATATTTTGGCAGTTTGTTTTCTCAATCTAATTTATCTATCTTCTTAAATCCTGCGACGAGAGCTATCATATTAGTCGGAAAGCGAGATGTCAATTTATTTAATTTGTCGATATATCCATCATATTCTTTTTTTGCTTTAGACAATTCGTCTCCTAACGACTGAAATTCTTTTAAGAGTTTATTATACTTTTCATCAGCATCTAAATCTGCATAATTATGCACTTTTTTGTCTATTTCTATTAACCTATCGCTCAACTTTTTATCTGTTTCAATTCTTTTTTCGAAAGTCATATTTTCGAAAGTAGTATTTCTTATCAATATGATCTCTTCTAAACTGCTTTTCTCATCGCTAAAATAAGGTTTCAATACCTCTATAAATTTAGGAATTAAAACCCAGCGCCCTTTTAAAATATCGTTTATATCTCTATAAGCATTCCGTGCATTCTCTTTAACATACAACAATTTAGGAAGAGTAATAAGCACTAAAACCGCAACAACTAAAATCACAACTAAAATGACGATTAAAATTTCTACTGGCATTCAATCCACTCTCCATCAACATAAGTATATCATAAATTTTAAGAATTTTAAAAAAATTTAAAATTGGGTTTTCTAACTTCTTCTAAAGTTTTCTCCGACATAGTATATTACGAAAGGAGTAAAAAAATGAAAAATAATGGAAGATGTATGAACTTCCCATGCCAAGATGTTAAAGTAATTCAATGTCTTGGTGCTACTGGACCAACGGGACCAACAGGACCAGCCGGCGGGCCTACAGGGCCAACAGGACCAACAGGACCTCAAGGTATCCAAGGGATTCAAGGAATTCCCGGTGCAACTGGACCTCAAGGACCTCAAGGGCTCCCAGGAACTACAGGCGCAACTGGACCTCAAGGACCAACTGGGCCACAAGGGCCTCAAGGACTTCAAGGAGTAGCAGGTCCAATAGGAGCAACGGGTGCAACGGGACCTCAAGGATTACAAGGAATTCAAGGTCCGACAGGACCAACGGGACCTCAAGGACCCACTGGGGCTTCGCCTGCCGTAACTTTTGCCATAGGTACAGTTACAACAGGAGCGCCAGGTAGTGCTGCAGCAGCATCAATTACAGGAACAGCTCCAAATTTTATATTGAATTTGACTATTCCTAGAGGCGCAACCGGACCAACGGGACCAGCCGGAATAACTGGTATAACCGGTGCTACTGGACCTCAAGGACCAACGGGACCTGCTGGAGCTACAGGACCAACTGGACCAGCCGGAATTACAGGAATAACTGGAGCTACTGGACCTCAAGGACCAACTGGACCAGCCGGAGCTACTGGACCAACAGGACCAGCCGGAATAACTGGTATAACTGGTGCTACTGGACCTACAGGACC
>CASRZA010000070.1 GCA_949439935.1 uncultured Bacilli bacterium | reverse complement strand
GACACAGGATATAGCAACTACGTACACGATGCAATCTTCTGTAACGATAGAAGCATACCAGGAAAGAGTGCAACAGGTTGGAGCAGTGATACAGGGTTAGGATATGGAAGTCATTATACAGGATATGGAGCAATCGCAAGAGAAGGATTTAGAGGAACGACAAATTATGAAAGTCCGAAGCCAACATTTGTATGCCCACAGGATAACGACAAATTCACAGTAAGTGTTGAAAATGGAGGAAATGGAGCGTTAACATATCCAGTGGGATTAATCACCGCAGATGAGATAGTAGCCGCAGGAAGTGGAAAGTATGCTACAACAAATAATGGTTATTACTTAAATAAAGGAAGTTGGTACTGGTCGTTCTCGCCTAACTACACGTATAGTACTAATGCTTATGTGTTCTATGTCTATTCTAACGGCTACTTGAACGACTACAGTGTGGACTTCGGCGGTGCGGTCGCTCCAGTAATCAATCTGGATGCTGAATACTTAAATCAACTCGAAGGTGACGGAACTTTACAAAATCCATACTTTTTGAACGAATAAGTTTGAAAAATATTGATGAATGGTATATAATTCTAATTAAGAGAACGCGAAGCCTCAAAGTCGTGTTTCTCCTATTGTTGTTTACACGGCTAAGATTTCAAGGTCTTAGTCGTGTTTTTTGTCCCTGTATCACTTTATCTTAATAAAATGATAACGACGGCAAGTGCAATGAGCACCCAGAACAAACCGTCAAAATCTATGGATATTCTCATAAATTCTTACTCCTAACATAGGTTGTCTTCGTATCCAAATATAGGATCATCAATAACCAAAATACTCCCCTGAATAAGTTTATGTTAGGAAAAACGATCGACTAATCTTCGCGTTCTGGTTTTCTATTAAAACATAATTCTAAAACCTTGTCAAATGCCCTATCTAAAAAGAAAGAATGGCATTTTTTGTATGTGCAAAAAACGATAATTTTAATTGTTTTAGAGAACAGTAATTCGACAGATAAACTGTAAGTTTTTTTAAAAATATGATAAAATTGAGAAAAGTTTTGGTGATCGTTATGAAAAAATGTGAGTTGTTGAGCCCTGCTGGCAATATGGAAATGCTAAAGTATGCTGTGGAATATGGTGCAGATGCCGTTTATTTGGCAGGAGTTAAATTCGGTGCGAGACGATATGCGACAAATTTTACTGACGAAGAGATGATCGATGCTGTTAGATATGCCCATTTATACGGTGTTAAAGTATATGTCACAATAAACACTCTCGTGTACGAAAGCGAGATAGATGAGTTTGTGGAATACGTCAAGTCTATCCACAGTATAGGAGTAGATGCAGTGTTGGTGCAAGATTTTGGCATGTTGAATCTAATACATCGCATAATGCCTAATCTAGAATTGCACGCGAGCACTCAGATGCATAACAACGGCAAGGATATGTTGGAGCTTTTGAAAAGTTGTGGTGTAAAAAGGGCCGTTTTAGATAGAGAGATGGGGATAGAAGAAGTGAGAAGTCTTCCATCCGATATAGAAAAGGAAGTATTTATCCATGGAGCATTGTGTGTATCATATTCAGGACAATGTTTGTTTTCTAGTAAAGTTTTAAACCGAAGTGGTAATAGAGGAGAATGCGCCGGCATGTGCCGTTTACCATATAAAATCGAAGGTGAAAGAGATGCGAAGTTAAAAGATCTCTGTTCGATAGATAATATAGATAAGATAATAGAAGCAGGAGTAGATTCTTTAAAGATAGAAGGTAGGATGAAAAGCCCAGAATATGTCGGTTATATTACAAAAGTGTATAGGCGAATGATCGACGATTATTATGAAGGGCACTTTCGAGGTCCAAGCACGGAGGAAATGAGGAATATAAAGATTCTATTCAACCGAGGTCTTACTAAAGGTTATTTGAACGGTGCACAAAACGAGGAAATGGCTAATTTAGAAAGCCCTAACCATGTTGGAGTTCATTTAGGGAGATATTCTCTAGATGGAAAGAAAGTCAAATTGGTTTTAGATGACGACTTATATCAAGGAGATGTCATTCGGTTTAAAGAAGATTCGAAAGGTATGACTGTAAATTTTCTGTATAATAGAAATGACAAGCTGATAAGCAAAGGCTGTAAAGGAGAAACCGTCTGGATAGATAATTTCCTAGAATTAGAAAAGAAAGGTGAGATGAGACTCGTTGGAAGTTCACTTTTGAATAAAGAAATAGGAAACTTTAAAGGTCGAAAAGTGCAAATCACGGGGGAAATTAAACTTCAAATGGGATCTAAAATCCGACTTAAAATTACAGATGGAACGAATGTAGTATGTAAAGAGGGAGCAGTGGTCGAAAAGGCTAAGAGTGCTCCGATCAGTAAAGATGATGTCATTAGACAAATGGGTAAGGTCGGATCGACCGTATATGAACTATTAAATTTAGATGTCGAGCTGGATGAAGAAGTTTTTGTAAATGTCCGAGATTTAAACGCCTTAAGAAGAGAAGCCTTGGATCTTTTGACAGAACTTAGAAAGAATGATAAGAAGGAAGTAATTATCCTCGACGATGAGAATCCTGATAATTTTGATGAAAAAGAAGATGTTAGTGAAAGACTTAAGGTAGTCGTGGAAACAGAGGAGCAGTACGATGTTGCTAAGAAATTTACCAGTGAGATATATTCTTCAAATAAAAAATTGCTTGAAGAAATAGCAGATTTAAGACCAAAATATGAGGAAAAACCTTCGACGATCGATGAGAACAAATATATGATCAGCGATTTCGGAACTCTCTTGAAAAGTAAAGATGGCGACGTATTAAGTACGGATTATATGCTAAATGTGACGAATTCAAAGACTGTCTTAGAACTTTTGAAAAAAAATGTATCGTTAATTAGTTTGTCTTTGGAAATAACTGATCATGATTTGAAAGAGATATCTAGAAAGACAGATTCAAAACGCTTAGAACTTTTCGTATATGGTCGAGTAGAACTGATGAAAATGAAATACGATCCAGTTAAAGGAACTGAGAGAAATGTTTTGATCGATCGCAATGGCAAGAAGTTTCCTATCAAAAAGACTTCAAAGTTCAATTATCTCTTGAGTTGCGACAGAGTTGACAGGATCGATAAGATCCAAGAATATAGCAGTTTTGGCATATCACATTTTAGAGTGGATCTCTATGATGAAGACAGGACCGAAAGTGAAAAGATCTTACAACAAATATATGCTGTTATCATAAAAAAACTTCAAAAAGAATAGATTTACATAGTTTTTAAAATGTGTTAAAATTTAGTTATAGGATGGAAGGTGAATATATGAGCAGTAAAGGTAATGAGGTAAGCAGTAAAAAAAGTGCGAAAGACAAAAAAATCAGTACTAGGAAATATGTAAACTGTGTTCTCATAATGATTTCGATCGTACTTATAGCTTTTATAGCAAGTAAGTTGTATGGTAGATATCAGGATGGAAAATTAAGTGAAAGTGTATTTACTAGATTCGTTGGTAGCATTCAGTATCAAGATATAGATAATGCTGTAAGCGAAATGCCAGAAGATGGCTTTATATTCATAAGTTATGTTAAAGATGAACAGACGAAAAAGCTCGAAAATAGTTTAAAAAAATCGATAAGAGATAACAATCTTCAAAGCAATTTCTACTATCTAGATGCAACTGAACTGAAATTAGATGATTCTTTTGTCGACGAAGTGAATGAGAAATTCAAACTGGAGGGAAACGATAAAATTGAGGTTTTTCCTGCTCTATTATATTTCAACGACGGAAAACATAAAAAAACCATCTCTAGTAAAGAAGATAGAATGATGAACGTCGACGATTTTAATAAATTATTAGACAGTTACGAAATAATAGAAACAGAAAAGTTACAAAAGTGAAAATGTAACTTTTTTTGATATGTAAGTTTGAATTAACCAAGATTTTACACTTTGCAACCATAAATATGTTTATATTCTTGAAAAATAGTGTATAATGGTAAATAGAAGTAAATGGGTGAATTTATGGTTATAAAAATTTGTTTTATACTTTTAGGTGTATTGTTTATACATTCTATATATTTTACTTTGTCAGGACTATTCGTCTTCTTTAAAAATAAAACTAAAATCGGCAACTATGCTCCTAAAACAAAATTCTGCGTACTAGTCGCAGCAAGAAACGAAGGAAATGTCATCGGGAATCTCGTCGATAGTTTGATGAAACAAGATTATCCTGAAGAGTTGTATGACGTCTATACTCTAGTTAACAATTCTACCGATAATACATTGGAGGTCGCAAAGAAGGCGGGATCTAAAATAATAGAAGTAGACGAACCGACTAAAACAAAAGGAGAAGTATTATCTTATGGCTTTAGAAAGCTTAAAGAATCCGATTATGATGCATATGTAGTTTTCGATGCCGACAACGTAGTAGATACAGGATTTTTAAAAATAATGAACAACATATATGCTTCTGGTTATAAGATCGCTCAAGGTCGAAGAGACAGTATAAATTCTACCGACAATTGGATAAGTTCTAGCTATTCGATCTTCTATTACATTCAAAATTTGTTCTATAATCATGCGAGAACCAAGATAGCTTGGAATGCTACGATCAACGGAACAGGATTCATGGCCGATAAGAAGTTCATCGAAGAATACTATCATCCTTGCACTATTACTGAAGATATCGAATTAGCTTTGATTGCCACTTTGAAGAAGGAAAGAGTCGTATATACCGAGGATGCAATCACTTATGATGAACAACCAACTAACTTTAAAGTATCTTGGATACAGCGAGTTCGTTGGAGTAAAGGGATCATGGATTGTACAAGGCGTTATTCTAAAGATCTGTTGAAAGAGTTTTTT
Source organism: uncultured Bacilli bacterium (assembly GCA_949439935.1). Classification (GTDB taxonomy): domain Bacteria; phylum Bacillota_I; class Bacilli_A; order RF39; family UBA660; genus RUG11867. The sequence goes on along the minus strand of CASRZA010000070.1, from coordinate 1,866 downwards.
AAGACTAAAAAGCTGACTTATTTGGATAAAGTCTTATTCTTAACAATTCCGCATGTTCAAGTATTAACTTTTATACTGACTTGTATTTTAGGAGTTGCAGTGGTTTTGGAGATGGGATTTGAGGCTCTCTTATTTCAATTTATATTATCTTCTTTCTTAATTTTTGGTCTAGTAATAGGAATTCTCTTTAACGCTTTCATATTGAAGTATTATGATGACAAGGTGTTTGAGAATTGGCATGGAATATTATTATTTGGATTATTCGTCATTTCGTGGGTGCCTATCAATATAGCTTGTCTATTTAAGAAAAATGTAACGTGGAAACCTATAGAACACGGACGGAATAAAAAGAAAGTTGCATAAAAAGTTCACATCATTACTGTGAATTTTTTTTAACTAGGGAAATTCTAATAAAATGAAAGAAAAGGTAGCCTAAGTAACTATCTAAATATTCTATGTTTTATCCTTTCATAATTACGCCATATTAGTATTTTTTTGTCGAAAAATGGAAAAAAATCTCTTTATTTTATTCAAAATAAGAGTATAATTATTATTAGGAAATGGAGGTTTATATTTATGGAAAAGAAGGATAATGGTTATCTAATTGGAACAGTTGGAGCCATCATAGGAGGTTTAATAGGTACCATTCCTTGGGTATTGTGCTATGTATACGCAGAAATGATGTATTCTGTTCTTGCAATTTTGATCGGAATAGGAGCATTTAAAGGGTATGAACTACTTAAAGGTAAAATGGGTAAGCCTGTACCTATTATCGTTGTGGCAGTATCTGTAGCATGTGTAACTTTAGCAACTTTAGTCGTTATACCTCATTTATTGCTGATCAATGAGTATGGCAAAACTAGTATGGAAACATTTAAAGCATTGTATGCATTTGATGAATTTAAAACAGCTATAATACAAGACTATATTTATTCTCTTTTATTTACCGGTTTAGGTATAAGCGGTGTGATCGCGAATATCAGGAGAGGTATTAAAAATGGAGATCAAAAGATCGATCTAATGGCTCCAGCATTTACTCCTAGCGATGAAGAGATAAGCGCTGTAAAAAAGATTTTTGAAAAAAGAAATGCAATGGACAAGAACACAGTAATTCCTAAAGATGAAGTTATGGATGCTGTAAAAGATAGAGAAAGCGTCTTTAAATTTCTAGTTTCTCGTGGAATTATAGGAAAGAAAAACGGTGGATATTATTATAATACTGAAGTTGAACAGAATCCCGGCAAGCGCGCTGTGAAGATAATCTTATTGACTTTCGGTATTACCTTTGGAGTAATCGCATTGATCGCTTTAATAGGAATAATGCTCGGATAAGCTAAAACTAGAGAAATCTAGTTTTTTTAATTCAAATATTTAAAAAAATAAAATATCCATCAATTTAACTAATGGATTATAAGAATTCTCGTAAAAATCGTCGAGTCTTAACAGAGTTATTTGGTGAAATATAAAGTATTGCATGTTCAAATAACTCTTGTCTGATATTTTTTCATATTTTTAAAAAATTTATAATAAATTTATTGCGCAAACGACGACTACACCGATTAGAATTATTATCCAGCCTACTGTTTTTTTATGTTCTTTAAACCACTTTATCATTTTTCTTGATGTCCTTTCTATATGAATATAGTATAAAACTTTTTGCATTTTTTTAAAAGAGAATATATTGTAGTAATTAGAAGAGAACTCCATATTAGAAAAGCAGTACTGAAGTTTTTTCTCAAGAAAAAAAGATTACTCGAAATTAACCTTTATATTTTTAAAGTCGATTTAGTTCGACTAATTTCCTTATGGTGTCCCGCATGAGATTCGAACTCATGACCCTTTGATTAAAAGTCAAATGCTCTACCG
>CASRZA010000069.1 GCA_949439935.1 uncultured Bacilli bacterium | reverse complement strand
CACAAAGTACTATCAATGAGATTATGTTCTTTTTGTTATTTTTTCCTTCCATATTTCTTGCAATCCTTTCTTTAATACTCATCGTTTTGGGTGAGTATGTCCTATATTAGAAGTATACGACTATAAGAGCTTAAAAGCAAGTATAGTCGTACGATGTGGTGTAAAATTTTAAATAATTGTCATTGTCTTCTTTTGAGTTTCTGTCGCGGATTCGGTAGATTAACTGGATCTTCTTGAAATGGTGCATGGCATGCCGTGCATTTGGTCGCTTCTTCGAGATTTTCTGTTTCACAGAAAGGACATTTTTTGTAAGTAGAATTATTTGGAAGTGGATACTCTTTTTCTTGTAGATCGAATTCAACTCCCGGTTTAAACATTGGAAGTTCGTCGTCGAGGTCTTCCATGACTGGCTCTTTTTTGTTAGACTTAGATAATTGTATTAAGCTGGCAATGCACTGAAGGGTAAAAACGAATATTAAAATGCCTGCGATTATGTTGGCTACTAGGAATAGCTTTGAGACCTCTATTGGGAAACGTACATTAGGCATTTGGCTGATTTTCTCGATAGCTTTATGATATGTCATTAAGAACCAGATGACTATAAAGATGTTTAAGATAGGCGTTATGAAGTTTAGTTGTCTCTTCGCAAAAAAGCGGTGGAGAAGCTGATTTATGACGATCGCTATGATCAGAATTATTATCGTTTCAGTACCAGATATCAAGTATATTTCTTTCATAGTTCCCATCCCTATTCTTTCAGTTTATTCTCTCATATATTTTTTAATAAATCAACAAAATTTGCAAGAAAAAAGACCATAAGGTCTATTTAACAAATGGAATAAGTGCCATGAAACGTGCACGTTTGATTTGTTCGGCAATGTGTCTTTGATGTTTAGCGCATGCTCCAGTCATTCTTCTAGGCATGATCTTTCCTTTTTCATTAATGTATTTAGAAACTATCATGACATCTTTATAGTCTACGCTTTTACCTGCGCACATTTGACAGATTCTTTTCTTTTTTCTTCCGAATTCAGCCATTATCTATATTCTCCCTTCTTTTTAGAACGGTAGGTCGTCATCACTTAGTACAACTTCTTCGCCAAAATCTTTGAATGGGTCGTCTCCAGATACGTCTGTAGTCATAGGTGCTACTTCTTCTCCCGTAGGGAACGGTACACCGTCGTCTGGCATAGGCATAGAACTCATATCCACCATATCACCTTGAGGTGCTTGAGATGGCATATAACTAGGTGCTCCACCTTGTGCACTTGAAGAACGGCTTCCTAAGAATGTTACGTTGTCCGCGATTACTTCTGTCACATATCTTCTCGTACCGTCTTGGGCATCGTAGCTTCTAGATTGAAGTCTTCCCTCTACTCCTACGAGTGAACCTTTTGTACAGAATTTCGCAACGTTTTCAGCTTGTCTTCTCCATACGACTACGTTTATAAAATCTGCTTCTCTTTCGCCATTAGCATTTGGCATTCTATTAACTGCGACTGTAATTCTAGTAGTAGCTATTCCGTTTGGAGTAGTTCTAAGTTCTGGGTCTGCAGTCAATCTTCCAACTAAAATTGTTCTATTCATAATTAACTCCTACTCTTCGTCTAATCTTATTATTAAGTGTCTCAAAATGTTTTCATCTAATCCTAAACGACGATCGAGTTCTTTGACGATCTCAGCAGTCGCGAACATATTGATACAATAGTAAAAACCATTTTGTTGCTTTTGGATAGTATAGGCAAGTTTTCTTTGTCCCATATCCTTAAAGTTTGTAACTTCACCTTTTGCATCAGTTATAATTTTTTTATAGCTGTTTGCCAAAGTAGAAGCTGCATCGCTTTCCATCGTAGTTTTAACTATGAACATAAGCTCATACTTATTCATAACTACACCTCCTTTTGGTCTAATCGGCTTTAGACTTACGCTAAAGCAAAGAGATTTTGCATCTCGAAGGTATTATAGCATTTTAGAAAGACAAAAGTCAAACTATATGTGGAGCATTTTTAACAAAATTTTACATGAAAAGGTTTTCTATGTCTGGTAACAAGATAGAAAAATATTTTAGTGTAATTTGGATTTGGAAGATTTTGTTTTAAATGCTCGTTCGTTGTGGTATAATTCTTGTATTCAGAAAAACTTTAAAGGGTTGTTGATAGTATGTATAAGCATTTTAAACGATTGTTGGACATCTTTTTTTCTATAATTTTTATAATATTGTTTTCACCGATTATTCTCGTAGTTTTGGCAATAACTTTTTTCGATATCGGTAGACCCCTTATAGATATAAGAATTCCGAGAGAAGGATTCGATAAAAAACCTTTTTATATGTACAAGATACGAACGAGGGTTTATGATTCTAAGGGAAATAGCACATATACGAAGATAAGTCGTCAGATAGATAAAATGGGATTAAATGAACTAGTCCAGCTATTTAACATTTTTAAAGGGGAAATGAGTTTTATAGGCCCACGAGCATTTATCTGTGGAGAAAAGTTGCCGGATGGTAAGATTAGCCCTAAAAGATATATGGTAAAGCCTGGCGTTTTGAGTTTAGCCCAAGCGAAAGGTGGAAGATTTCTAAGCTATGAAGAAACTTTGAAGTGTGATGAAATCTATTATGAAAATTTTGGTTTTAAACAAGATTTTGTCATCTTTTTTAAATCGATTAAAACTATCATTAAAAACTATTTTTTTAGGCTATAAAAAAGAAAAGAGTCGAAAGACTCTTTAGTGAAAATCATTCATCGATTTTTATTTTTTTGATTTCTTCGTCGGTGAGATCAAAGCACTTTGTTATCGTCTCTAAAGGCATTCCTATTTCCACCATTTTTTGAATTCTCTTTTCGCGTTCTTCCTCACGACCTTGCTTTATGCCGTCTTCGAGACCTTTTCTAATCCCATCTTGAGTATAGTACGCAGCCAAGTGCACTTCGTAATCGAAGTCGTCTCTTCTCAGCCTTCTTCGCATCTTTTATGTATTCCATGTACAGTTCATCTCCTTTCGCTAACTTCTCGGCTTCCTTCTTTTTATCCATTGTTACTATCGCTACATACCTCTTATCTCATCGAGACTTTCTTCTCCTAAAGTGTACATCTTTTTTCGGATCATTGGTATGCTTGCATTTACTAAAACTTCGTTACCCATCGTTCGATCTGAGATATCTTGCTTACAAAAGTAGTTTACTGTCTTGTCTCCTTTGAAGCATATGTCGGTTAAGTTTATCTGCACTGTCAAGTTTCTTTCGCCAAAATTTCCCATTCATAATTTCTTGGATTTCTTATTGTCATCATATTCATCACTTACTTCCTTTATATAATCCTTTTATATTATATCAGAATTACATAAAAAAAAGTAAGAACTGTAAGCTTTAATTTTGGATTATATAAAGCGTTCTTACATTTACATTATATTATATTTTATTAAAAATAAAAAGACTATTTTCAAAATCTTTCGACTTTGTCAACAGTCTGAGGACGATAAATTCTTTTTATAGAATAGCACTTGCGCCTATACCCATAGGTATGCCTAGAACGTATAGAAGTATCAAAACTGAAATCCATATGAGTGCTGTAGCTCCTCCGTATGGCATTATGTCTTTTATAGCTTCGATGAGGCTTATAGGCTTGTCGTCTTCACTATATTTGCTTAAAAACGCTATGTAGATGACGAAGTAGGCCATCAAAGGAGTTAGACCATAGGCTACACATTCACTTGCTCTATAAAGCAGTTGGGAGAATTCTGCTGAAAGACCTGCATTCATGAAGACTGGCACGAGAACTCCTGATAATATCGCCCAAGATTGAACTGGAGACGGCAATATTATAGTTATAACTATACATAACATGAACGATATCAGTATCAGTGGAATGCCTGTCATGTTGGCACTCGATATAAAGTTTCCGATCGAAGCTGCTGTAACTGTACCGATCTCTGTCGCCTTAAAGACGGATATAAACGTCGATGCCAAGAATATTAGTACGAGAGTACTTCCTATTCCATCTAGTGAATGGCCTAAGTAATCGCATACTTCTCTGTTATTCTTAATCGTCTTCGCTCCTATGCCGTAGAATAAACCGCATAAGAAGAAGAACATGGTCACTACGAAGACAAATCCCTGATTGAAGAATGAATTGTAGCCAAAGAGTTTATCGATATATAATGTTTGGCTATAATCCAGCAGTTTTCCCGATAATGGTAGACCAGGTATTATGTTATAAGCGAATATTACGATGTATATTATTCCGACTGTAAGGCTGAATAAGAGGCCTCTTTTTTTCTTTTTGTCTAGATAGAACTCTTCTGTACCATCTTCGGCTTCATATTTTCCTAATTTCGGTATGATAACTTTTTCTGTAATCATAGCGATTACGATGCTCATGACGATCGTCATTAAGATCATGACGAATAGGTAAGCAAAGTTGTTTATAGTATAGGTGGCATCTAATGAAAGAGCTGCCAAATTTGTATAACCTAGAAGCGAGGCATCGATAGAACTTAAGAATACGCTTATTCCAGTCCCACAAGTGAGACCCGCGAAGGCCATGATGATACCAGCTTTTGGATTCCTTTTTCCATATTTGAAGAACAATGCACATATCGGTATCAATATGATGAAGCTCATGTCACCTATAATACTTGCGATCACTGTTATAAAAGATAGTACAAGTGTGACGACGAATTTGCTAGTTTTTTGTGTTACGAGGGAGAAAAATGCTTCAAGGAAGCCACTTTTATCCATGATACCGACTCCGATTAAAGTTATGATCAACATGCTCAGAGGTGCAAAACTTGCGAAGTTCGACACGGATGTCCTAAATATCATCTTTAATCCTGACAGGTTTAAAAGTGAGTTAACCATTACAGTAGTAGTTTCGAGATCTCCCCGTACAGTGTTAACTGAGTTGTAATTTGCCGAGACACCGAGGCTTCCTAATATTCCACTTAGCACTATTGTAAGTACTATGAGAATAGTAAAGGCCATTATAGGGTGAAGAATAGTTCTCTCTTTTCTTTTCCTTTTACTCATCTCGGTTCACCACCTTTTTCATTTTTTTATTAAATTTTAATCTATCCATCATTATCTCATGTTCACAACCTGTACATTTTAGTTTTAAGTCTACTCCTAATCTAGTTATAGACCAAGTTTTAGATCCGCAAGCATGAGGTTTTTTCATTTCAACTATAGTTCCTAATTTAATTTCATTTTTCATTGTGTACCTCTATCTGAGTATATGGTATTTTAATTTTATTTTTATCATATTTTTGTTTTATCATCCTTAAGATCGCGCGCCTATACTCCCATACTTTACCAGGGCTACATGATATTCTGATACCATAATCGATACAGGAATCTTTGAGTTCGACGACTCCTATGTATGAGGTATTATCTTTGTTCATGGTAGGCCAACCTTTAATTTCTTCGACGATTTCGTTTAAGACTTTTTCTACTTTTTCGATTTTCTCTTCGTAGGCTGTTGGAGCGATTATGAGATTCGATGCGGCTTTTTGAGATAGATTTTTGACTTCTGTGATATTTCTATTCGCCACAATTAGAACTTCTCCGTCGACGTTCATTATCTTGGTCGATTTAAGGCCTAGCTCGATGACTTGGCCTTTAAAGCCATTTAAATTGATCGTATCTCCCACGACGAAATAGTTGTCCATTATGATTGAAGCTCCACTTATGACATCTTTTAAAGTGTCTTGTAAAGATAATGCTCCGACAGCCGAAGCGATACCTAAACTGGCAATGAACGAGTTGACGTTTATCCCGTATAGATCCAAGATGGCTATGACGGCGATCATCAGTATCAATATTTTCAGTACGTTTTTTAAAAGTTCTACTACTGTTCTTTTTCTTTTCCTGTCGAATTCATTTTTTCCTTTAGAAAAGGCTTTTTCTAAAAGTGCTTTTAATAATCGATACGTAAGATAAGAGAATATCAGTATTAGAATCGGTCCGATTACTTCTTTTTTTAGTAATATATCTAAAAATTTAAGCATCGTCATTCACCATCCACATCTATGTCGATGATCTCTAGTATTCTCGCGAGGTCTTCGTCACTGTCGAAAGGTATGGTGACCTTCTTGGCAGAGATAGTAACTCTCGTTCCGATCTTCTCGCGCATAGCTTGTTCATATATAGAGTATATGCGATTGAGTGGAACTACTCTCGTTATTTTATGTTTTTTAGCGATCTCTTCGCCCTTGGAAATTACCTCTAATTCGCGGACGGACATTCCGTTGTTTATTATGCGGTATGCGAGTGAGACTACATAATCTCGGTCTTCCATTTTAGAAAGTATCTTCGCATGAGCCATGCTTATCTTTTTTTCTGATACAAGTTTTTTAACTTCCTCTGGAAGATTTACTAATCCTAAGACGTTCGTGATATAACTTCTACTCTTACTCACTTTTTTAGCAAGTTCATCTTGTGTTATAGAAGTTCTCTTTATCATATTTGCATATGCTTCGGCTTCTTCGATAGGATTTAAATCTTCTCTTTGAATATTTTCGAGAATGGCAACTTCCATCATCTCTTCATCAGTAAAATCTCTTATGATAGCAGGTATCTCTGTGTATCCTGCTAATTTTGCAGCTTTGGTACGTCTTTCACCTGCGACGAGTTCATAGCCTTTGATGCTCTTTTTTACTATGATGGGTTGGAAAAGTCCGTGTTCTTTAATCGATTCTGAGAGTTCTTGAAGTTTTTCTTCGTCGAAGACTATTCTAGGTT
>CASRZA010000068.1 GCA_949439935.1 uncultured Bacilli bacterium | reverse complement strand
AGCAAATAGTAGTTATTATCTCTACAAAGGAAGTTGGTACTGGTCGTTCTCGCCTTATCATGTGGTTACTTACGGCTATGCTAATGTGTTCAGTGTCAATTCTAGCGGCTACTTGAACTACTACCATGTGAACAGCAGCGGTGCGGTCGCTCCAGTAATCAATCTGAAAGCTGAATACTTAAATCAACTCGAAGGAACAGGAAAAGCAAATGATCCATTCCGAATAGGATAATCGAAGATTAGCCTGAGGAATGGAAAGCTTCGAGCATATAAGCGAAGCGTTTCCGAAAAAATGACTCTTCATTTTTTCGGGCAAATTAAATTTTAAATATCAAACAACATATAAACCAATAAAACCTCGTATAGACGGGTAAGTCTTTACGAGGTTTTTTATAAATCGTATAATTGCTTGTAAGCAATCATACGATACTACTACCTAAAATATATCATCATATTTTCTACTAAAAGTAGACAATAATAATTTTGAATAGACTTGAGTTTTTAATTTTCAAATAATACAATTTTGACCGTGATTAAAAACTAGATTTAGGAGAAGTAGCATGAGAAAATACAGTGTCATAAGAAATTACAAGAAATTTAAAAAAGAATATCCACATTTTATCATCTTTATCACTTGCAAAGATTACTACTATACGTTTGATGCAGATGCTAAAATCATGATGTACATATTCAACGTACATCGTGAGGATGTATCATTTCGAATAGAAAAAAACAAATTTACATACGTACTAAAAGTTTTGCTGAGCAATGGGTTAAATGTCGTTTTGGCAGGCTGGAAGAATTCGCGAGAATACTATTCGGAGAAGCCGAATGACTATTTGAAATTAAAAAGAAAGAGTAAGGAGCAGTACCATGAACGACAAATTTATACTTCATAAACTTGTAAAAGAATTTTCTTATGAAATGATGAAATATACTAACAACATACCGAGAAATTTAGTGTATCTAAGAAACAACATGCAAACGGTATTTGATAATTCGATTAGACTTATAAAATACTACACAGTGAACATGAACGAAACACCGAGAATCAAACTAAAATATCTCAAAGATCTCGTAGTTGAACTATCCATGTTAGATTACTATCTTGAATGTCTCTACACTTTTAAAGCGCTAGGTAAAAACCAGTTCAACGTTTATACAGGAAAATTAGAAGAGATAAGGAAACTGGCCTATGGAGTGATAAATAGTGAAAAAAAGTAATATAAGTTATGACGAGATAGTATCGTACGAAGTTATAGAAGCTAACTATAAAAATATATGTTCTAAAACCAAACACAAAGAAAAGATTCTAAAATTTGATCTTTTTCACTCAGTAAATATCAACAGTATTTTTAACGATTTAAAAGCTCGATCATACGAACATAGTAATTTCAATATATTTTTGATAAAAGAACCAAAATATCGAATCGTAATGTCAGAAGTAGTAAAAGATAAAATAGTAAATCACTTAGTTAGTAACGTTTTTCTTAAACCTGTCCTATTTCCAAAATTGATCACCGAAAATGTTGCTACAAGAGAGGGCAAAGGTACAGCGGCTGCGATAGAATTGTGTAAAAAATATTATCTTCGCATGCTAAATAAATACGGTGAATTCTACATTCTAAAATTTGACATCTCTAAATACTTTTATAACATCGACCATGAAGTATTAAAACAAATGCTAAGGGACGTTTATACAGATAAAGAAGTTTTAGCAATACTATACAAAATTATCGATTCTACAGATGAGCCATATATCAACGAAAAGATAGAAAAATGTATTACAAATCAAATTGAAAGAATATCCAAATTGAACGAGAAGGACTTCGCTGCTCAACATAAAGAACTCATGAAAATTCCACGGTATAAAAAAGGTAAGGGTCTAGGAATAGGCTCACTCACTAGTCAAGTATTTGCAGTTTATTACTTAAATGGACTAGATCACTTTATCAAAGAAAATTTAGGGATCAAAGAATATATTAGATATATGGATGACGGAATAATCTTTAGTAACGACAAAAGTGAACTAAAAAAGATCAAAAAGATCGTCGAACAAAAGCTAGCAGAATTAAAATTAACGCTTAATGAAAAGACGGCAATATATTCATCAAAAGGCGGTATGGACTTTGTAGGTTACCGATTTATCATTAAAAATGGAAGACTACTGATTAGACTCAAAAACGCAACCAAGTACAGAATGAAAAAGAAATTTAATATTCTAGAAAAACATGATAAAGAAAAATACGAACATGTAAAAGCTAGTTATAATGGACTAATGCAGTATTGTACTACGAAAAGCTTATACAAAAAACTCTTCAAGACAGTTGAAAAAGAAGAACAATTATAATATCATTATTTGGGCGTGAACTGATAATTGAGCTTTGCACTAGGTTGTAAATTATTACTTTCTGTTTTGGTGAGACCCTAGATTTCTGGTCGTTCTCGCCTAACAACATGAACAGTACTAATGCTAATGTGTTCAATGTCAATACTAACGGTAATCTGAACAATACGAACGTCAACAACACCAGCGGTGCGGTCGCTCCAGCTACCTGTTAAGGTTAGATTAATCTAATGTCACCGAGAGTCACCGGTTAAAGACTTGTGGCGAGAGGAAACATTCTAGTATGAGAAAATCAAAAGATTGGTAACAAGTTCATATCCTGTGAGATAATCTCCAAAAACATGTGAAATACGACTTTTCGCGTAACATAAAACGAGTTGGTCTAACGGTTTCATCCTTAAGCAATATTTTATTTTATAAATCGGGTATAGACTGATAATTGAGCTATGGGTACTCACGAGAGTATACTCTATTAGTTTGGCTAAGACCCTGTTATTTTCTGGTCGTTCTCGCCTAACAATTTCAACGGTAGCAATGCTAATGTGTTCAATGAGAATGGCAATCTGAACAACAACAACGTGAATAACAGCGGTGCGGTCGCTCCAGCTACCTGTTAAGATTAGTATGATCTAATGTCACCGAGAACCATCGGTTAAAGACTTATGGTGAGAGGAAACATTCTAGTGTGAGAAAATCAAAAAGATTGGTAACAAGCCTATGCCCAGAGAGCGCAAGCTCCAAAAACCTATGGAGTACGATTACGAGTGTTTCCCTAAAAAGACTGCTCTGATCTAAAGACTTCATTTTATTATTGAAAAAATGTATGTTTTATAATATCATTATGACGGGTAAAAACTGAAACGTTGAGCAGCATCTCTTCTGTTTTAATTGCCATTATTATGTAGAAGAGCTTCCAAGATTTTCTGGTCGTTCTCGCCTAATAATGTGAATACTAACGGCAATGCTAATGTGTTCAATGTCAATTCTAACGGCAACTTGAACAACAACAATGTGAACAACAGCGGTGCGGTCGCTCCAGCTACCTGTTAAGATTAGATTTATCTAATGTCACCGAGAGTCATCGGTTAAAGACTAATGACGAGAGGAAACATTCTAGTATAAGGGAATCGAAAAAGATTGGTAACAAGTTTTTATCCAGTGGACAAAAATCCCAAAAACATATGAAATACGTTATCGGATGTGTCTGTAAAAAGAACGTCTGAAAACTAAAGGTTTCATAAAAAAAGATTACTAAAAACAGATGTGGGTATAGGCTGGTATTTGAGCTTGATCGAGATTGTTAAGTCTTAAGTTGTGAGTACGCATTAACTTCTAAGTTCTGGTCGTTCTCGCCTAACAATACACCTAACGCTAACGTGTTCAATGTCAACTCTACCGGTAACTTGAACAACAACAATGTGAACAACAGCGGTGCGGTCGCTCCAGCTACCTGTTAAGGTTGGATCTATCTAATGTCACCGAGAGCCATCGGTTAAAGACTTGTGGCGAGAGGAAACATTCTAGCATAAGAAAATCGAAAAGATTGGTAACAAGCTTATATCCTGTGAGCAGATGCTCCAAAAACATATGAAGTACGTTTTCAAGTGTATCTTTAAAAAGAATGCAGAAAACTTAAGGCTTCATTTTTTTAAATCTCAATGAAAACTAAAAATTCCACTTTTCTTCTTAAAAGTGAAAAAAAGATACTGGAAAAATGAAAACGACTTAGAACAATAAAATATTTAACCCATATTTTCAATAAAAATCGAGACTTTTTCTTGAATTAACCGAGCAATTGTGATATAGTCTAAGTCGGTAGTTTTTATATCTACCTGACAAGTGGGAGGGAATGCGGATTAGCCCACACCACTTCTACGTAAAAAACTTTGAAAGGATGTGTTTTTCGTGGCAAAAGAAATCTTAAAGAAAATTAAACTACAAATTCCTGCAGGAAAAGCTACACCGGCTCCGCCAGTTGGAACGGTTCTTGGACCTGCTGGTATTAACTTGCAAGAGTTCTGTACGAAGTTTAACGATGCTTCTAAAGATAAAATGGGAGACATCGTTCCAGTAGAGATTACACTCTATGCAGATAAATCATATGATTTCGTTCTAAAAACTGCTCCTGCAGCATTCCTTATTAAGAAATATGCTAAAATTAATAAAGGAAGCGCTAAAGGTGCAAATGACATCGTTGCAACGATCACTAAAGATGATCTTCGTGCTATAGCAGAGATTAAGTTACCAGACTTAAATGCTTACACAATTGAAGAAGCTATGAAGATCGTCGAAGGTACAGCTCGTAACATGGGTGTCGCAGTTAAAGGCTTAAACGATGCCGAATTACAAGAACAGGCGAAAGAAGCAGCTAAAGAAGAAGCTGAACAAGCTAAACGTGATGCTGAACTTGAGGAAATGGAAGCTAGTGCTCAAGATACTTCTGTCGATGTCGAAGTAATAACTGAAAAGAAAGACGAAGAAAATTCAGAAGAATAATAATTCTTCAAAATAAAATATATAATCCGCTCTATAAAATAAACCACGATTGGAGGGAAAAAAGTGAAAAAATTCGGAAAAAAATATGTGGAAGCTTCTAAATTAGTAGATAAAGATAAACTTTATACTACAAGTGAAGCAGTTGACCTTGTCAAAAAAACTGCTACTACTAAATTCGATAGTACTGTCGAAATAGCTATCAATTTGAACATCGATACTAAAAAAGCCGATCAACAGATGAGAGGTTCTATCGTTCTACCATTCGGTACAGGTAAAACTAAAAGAGTTTGTGTTTTGGCTAAGGGTGTTCAAGCAGAAGATGCTAAAAAGGCAGGAGCTGACTATGTTGGTGAAGCTGAACTTATCGACAAGATGGCGAACGAAAACTGGTTTGATTTCGATGTGATCGTCGCAACACCAGAAATGATGCCTGCTCTTGGTAAAATCGGTAAAATTTTAGGACCTAAAGGCTTGATGCCAAACCCTAAGACTGGTACAGTTACAACTAACACAGCACAGACAGTCGAAGATATCAAAAAAGGTATGATCGAATACCGTGCTGATAGTTATGGAATAGTTCACACTTCAGTAGGTAAAGTTTCGTTCAAAAACGAAGACTTGATCGAAAATATCGAATATATGGTAAATACTATCATCAAAGCAAAACCTTTGACAGTTAAAGGAAACTACATCAACTCAATAGTAATTTCAAGTACTATGGGACCTGGAATTAAACTTGATAAAAATTCTTTTGACAAATAATAATACTTATTATATAATAACGAAGAAATGAAAAAACTTTTTGACCGAAGACAGTAGGGGACTAGACGTCTTAATTATCCTACCGAGGGAAACTTTAGAAAAACTATAAGCTTTCCCTAGGGAAAGTTTTTTTAAGAAAAATGAAAGGAGTTTTTATATGGCAAGTGAGAAGAGTTTAAATGCTAAAACTGAAGTAGTAAATGAGATTTCTGAAAAGATCAAAAACAGCGCTTCAGTCATCGTCTTCACTTATCAAGGTCTTACAGTTTCAGAGATGAGCGAACTTCGTCGCGAACTTAAGAAATCTAATAGTGAAGTAAAGATTTACAAAAACACTTTAGCAAAGAGAGCTTTCCAAGGAGCAAACATCGACAACGAAGAGTTCTGGGAAGGACCAAATGCTATACTATTCGGTGCAGACCTACTTGAACCTATCAAAGTCATCAGTAAATTTTCTAAAGACAGAGAAAACGTTCAAATTAGGACAGGATATGCCGATGGCAAGATTCTTACTATTGATGAGATCAAAGCTTATGCATCAATACCATCAAGAGAAGGATTACTTACAATGTTTGCAGGTGGCTTAATGCAATATGCTAAACACTTTGCAATCGGAATTGATTTATATGCCAAACAATTAGAAGAAAATAATAATTAAAAGAAAGGAATGATTTAAATGGCAAAAATAACTCCAAGAGATATAGTCGATGCAGTTAAAGAGATGACTATACTTGAACTTAAAGAAATTAACGATATAATGAAAGAAGAATTAGGTATCGATCCTAGTGCTGTAGCAGTTGCTGCTGCTCCTGCTGCTGGAGATGCTGGCGCTCAAGAAGACGCTGCTAAAACAGTAGTACTTAAAGACGCTGGTGCTCAAAAGATAGCTGTTATCAAAGTTATACGTGAAATCACTGGTCTTGGACTAGTAGAAGCTAAAGCTGTAGCAGACAACGGTGGAAACGTTAAAGAAAACGTTCCTGCTGACGAAGCTAACGAAATCAAGGCTAAACTTGAAGAAGCTGGCGCAACTGTAGAATTAGCTTAATTACAAAAAAACTCGAGGCTTCGAGTTTTTTTTAATGAAAAGATAGAATAAGTCTACACAGAAGAAACTATAGTTTCTTTCTTCTTTTCTTCTTTTTTGTCTTCAACATATTTTGTAAGAATTCTAACAACGAGATTATTTAAACTTCTTTGTTCGTCTAAAGCAATCATATCGAGAGCCTTCTT
>CASRZA010000067.1 GCA_949439935.1 uncultured Bacilli bacterium | reverse complement strand
AAGAAATCATCGAAGATATACTTAAGACAGACTCTATCACAGGTATGCTTAAGACCCAGTTTAACTTACAAGAAGATTTTACTAGGGACGACATCATAAGTCTTTTATACTACTTTGGATATTTGACGATTAAAGAAGTGTATAGCACAGACTATACTTTCATAGTACCCAACATGGCTATGAAAGTGACCTACGGAAATTACTTCAAGAAACTCCTTGCAGATGTAGAGATACGATTCGACGACTCACGAATAAGAGAAGCATCGAGGGAGATGACATCAGAAGGTAAGATCGATAAGCTAGTTAAGTATGCCGAAGAAGCGCTGAATATAATGCCGAACAGAATGTTCATGAACTATGACGAGAAATACATACAACTGATGTTCTATGCTCTATTGATGAACAGGTTAGAATTTAATACGTACGTCGAATATGAATGTCCAGGTGGAGGCTATGCCGACTTATATATAGAAGGAAACAAAGAATATACAGGATACAATATCATCGTGGAACTTAAATATATCAAAAAAGGCGAGAGTGACGTCAAAAAACTAGTCGAAGAGAAGAGACTCGAAGGAATAGAACAGCTGGATAGATACAATCTAGATAAAGATAACTTAAGAAAATACTTGGTAGTATTCGTCGGAAGAGAAGTAAAAATCTTGGAAGAAGTTGCTATGTAAAAGAGTATTGCAGTTTGGTGTAAGATATAAAGACTAAAAAACCTCATGCGAGGTTTTTATTTGACTTCCATAATGACTGGTAAAATTATAGGTCTACGGTTTGTAAGTTCTACGATGTATGGATTTAAGTCGAATATTATTTGATTTTTAAGATCTAGGTAGTTATATTTTGCATTCGATGCGAAGTATTTTTTGACTGTAGCTTCGATGCGTTTGCTGATGGATAGTATCAAGTCGGCGTTTTCGTTCACGAGAATGAATCCTCTAGTTGTGACATTTGGATGTAAAAGAAGTCCTTTTTTATTGATGTCGACGTTTAGGATAGCAACTAGAATACCTTCCTTACTCATCAGTTTGCGGTCTTTCAAGACTACTGAACCGACATCTCCGATCCTCGAACCATCTACATAGACGTCTCCAGCTTGATAAGTGTGTCCTTGTTTGACTGAAGTTTTGGTGAGTTCTAAAGATTCACCATTTTTTAGGATGAAGATGTTTTCTTCTTTGACGTCACATGCAATTGCCAACTTTTTGTGTTCTTTTAACATTCTATATTCGCCGTGGATAGGCATGACATATTCTGGCTTCATGAGGCGTAGCATCAGTTTCAGTTCTTCTTGTTTTGCGTGACCCGATGTGTGTATGTCTGACATCTCTGAGTTTGTTAAAACTTTTACGCCCTTTAAATAGAGTTTATTGATGATGCGGTTGATGCCGACTGCGTTTCCTGGGATAGGGTTAGATGAGAATACGACGATGTCATCTGGCATCAAAGTGATCTGTTTGTGAGTACCTGCTGCGATACGCGAGAGGGCCGCTAAAGGTTCTCCCTGTGAACCAGTACATAAGATACAAATCTCGTTTTTCTTTAAATTTTTTGCTTCGTTTGGTTCTATGAAGATAGTCTTATCTGTGATCAAATTGTTTTTGAGCGCTATCTCTTTAGCGGACTCCATGCTTCGACCGAAAGTTACGATCTTACGACCGTGCTCGCGACACGTCTCTACGATGTGCTTGATACGATATATGTTAGAGGCAAATGTCGCGACTATGAGTCTGTTAGCAGTGTATCTACTAAAGATCGAAGAGATCGATTCGTCGACACAAGACTCGCTTTTAGAGAATCCTTCGCTCATGGCATTCGTCGATTCAGTCATAAGAAGTTTTACTCCTTCGCTTCCCAAACGGGCCATCTTGTGGATGTCGCTCATCGCACCGATCGGAGTTAAGTCGAACTTGAAGTCACCTGTCTCTACTATGATACCTGCAGGCGTATGGATCGCGATCGCATAACTGTCTGGAATAGAGTGGCTCGTACGGATAAATTCAACTTCCATCGTTTTAAATTTAAAGTATGAGTTCTCGTCGAAGATCTCTAGATCGTCATATTTAATATCCCTATCTATCAATTTCTTTTGGATAAGATCTGCAGCAATCTTAGAAGTATAAATCTTAGGTATCTTAACGCTTCCCAATAAAAATGGTATACCACCTATGTGGTCTTCATGACCATGTGTGATAAATAAACCTACGATTTTACTTTCATTTTCTTTCAAATAAGTCACGTCTTGTATGACGTAGTCGACTCCTAAAAGGTCGTTTTTTGGAAACATAACTCCAGCATCTAACACTATTATTTCATTTTTAGTTTCTATGACGTACATATTTTTTCCGACTTCACCTAGTCCTCCTAAGGCGAAGACCGACGTCGTCAAATTTTTTTCTTTCATAATAAAAATTATTCCTTCTTTCTTTGTTTTTTCATTTCTAAATTTGAAATCTAAATAAATTTGTAAAAGCGTTAAAAGATAATTAGATTATACACTATTTCGTTTTAATTTTCAAGTAATTGTGCTATACTTAACATGAAGGAGACTTAGATTATGAGAAAACGTGGTTTTACACTTATCGAACTTTTGGTAGTAATCGTTCTTTTAGCTATTTTGTTGGTGATCGTTGCACCTAATCTTTTCGGGGCGAGAGAGAGAGCTAAAGAAGGAATAAATAAAGAACAGGAAAGAAACATCAAGGATGCTGCTATGGTAGTAGGTGTCGACTTAGATGACTACATGTCTAGGATCTATAATTGTAAAAGTGGTTCTTGGATCGAAGGAAAATGTACTAAGGACGAAGATCACAAGTGGACGAGAGTCGATATAACTGTCGAAGATCTGGTTAACCATGGATATTTCGAGGACATAAAGAGTCAATGCAAGGGAGATTTATCGTTAACTAAAAATTCTGGTGGTACTTATAGTGTTAAATTTTTGACGGTTTCATGTGGACAGGAGAGTTAATATGGGAATATTCGACAAATTTAAGAAGATATTTAACAAAGAGGAAAAAAAGGATATCGAATCATATGACAAAGGATTAGAAGAAACGCGAAAAGAGTTCGTGTCTAAGTTGAGTTTGCTCGGCATAAAATTCACAAAGATAGACGACGACTATTACGACGAGTTAGAGAGGATACTCATCGAGGCTGACATCGGTGTAAATACAGTTTATACTCTTTTAGACAAATTGAAAAAGCGTGTGAAAGATGAAAATATTTCTAGTACTAAGGAACTAGGAGAGGTTATCGTCGACGAGATGTTTTTGATATATGTAAACGGCGAATCTTTGTCTGACAAAATAAATATAAACCATAACGGGCCGACGGTCATCTTGATGGTCGGTGTAAACGGCGTAGGAAAGACGACGACGATAGGGAAACTCGCGAACAAATATAAAAACGAAGGCAAAAAAGTATTTTTGATCGCGGGCGATACTTTCAGAGCAGGTGCATCAGAGCAACTTAAACTTTGGGCAGATAGAGTAGGAGTCGATTTTTACGGCAAAGAAGAAAGCGATCCAGCAGGAGTCATATTCGACGGATTAGTTAAAGCTAAGGAGATCGAAGCTGACATAGTGCTTATCGACACCGCAGGAAGATTGCAAAATAAGGTCGGACTGATGGCCGAATTAGAGAAGGTAAATAAAGTCATAGGTCGGCACGTCGATGGTGCTCCTCATGAGACACTTTTGGTAATAGATGCTTCAACTGGACAAAATGGGATCAGCCAAGCCGAAAGTTTTAAGAGCATCACGAATATTACGGGATTAGTGCTTACTAAGTTAGACGGTACAGCCAAAGGTGGAATAGTTTTAGCCATCAAAGAAAACGTCGGTTTGCCAGTCAAATTTATAGGTTTAGGCGAGCAGATGGAAGATTTAAAATCTTTCGATATTGAGTCTTATATATATGGATTATTTAAGGATCTGATGTGATGGAAGAAGTATTACACTATACTCTTTTATATGATCTTTATAAAGGCCTTTTAACGAGTAAACAAAGAGAAACATTCAAAGATTATTTTGAAGAAAATTTGACTATAGAAGAGATCGCCGACAACAATGGTATCAGCAAGAGTGCCGTCAGCAAGACGATCATAGGAATAAAAGAAATTTTAGATAATTATGAAGAAAAGATAGGGATGAAAAAATATAAAGATTCTCTAAAAAAAGAATTTGAAACAGAAGAAGACATATTGATAAGATTAGCAAAATATGATAATATTGTATCATAAAGAAAGGAAGTAGAATAATATGCCGTGGATTATTGCAGGTGTTGTAATATTTGTAATCGCTTTGTATGTAATAGTTACTTATAATAGTTTAGTGGGACTTAGAAATAAAGTCAACGATCAGTGGAGTCAGATCGACGTCGAGTTAAAAAGAAGATTCGATTTAATTCCGAATTTGGTAAATACCGTTAAAGGGTATGCTAAACACGAGAGTGAGACTTTAGAAAACGTCGTCAAAGCGAGAAACACTTATTTAACCGCCAGTACCAAAGAACAAGCTATGAATGCCGACAGCGACCTTACGAATGCTGTCACGAAGTTATTTGCTCTTGCAGAGTCTTATCCAGAATTAAAAGCAAACGAGAACTTCATAGGATTGCAAAAGGAACTGGGAGAAACTGAAAATAAGATCAGTTATGCTCGTAAATTTTATAACGATACTGCGTTGGGATTAAATAACAAAATAGAGATGTTTCCTTCGAACATCGTCGCGAAGTTATTCAAATTTGAAAAGAGCGAATTCTTTAAAGCTAAAGAAGCTGAAAGAGAAAATGTAAAAGTAGAATTTTAAGGGCAAAACGTGGGTGTTGAGCTCTTTTTTTGGAGGATTTATGGGAAAAATTTATAAAAGATTTTTGTTGACTATTTTAGCTTTGCTATTTCCCATCTTTGCTTATGCTGAGGGTGTGGAACCCGATTACGAAGTCGAAAAAGTGTACGTCAATGCGGCAATCGATATAATAGGAAGCATGCATATACAGGAGGCATTCGTAGTCAAGGGCTCACTAAATGGGTATAGAAGAGTGCTCGAGTATAAAAATGATTCTCTACCTTCATGGGAGGAAGGTAAAGTAGATCTATATGGTTCATCTTTCTATAACGGTCGCGGAATGAGTGTACCAAAAGTTTCGGCGTTTAAGATCGAGAAAGATGAAATCGATTGGGACTTATTGAATAGAAATTCGGATAAATTTACAGAGGTAAAATCCGCTACCCCGGGCGATAAGGGAGTGTATACTCAGAAGAAGATAGATACTGGGTATGACATAAGAGTCTATAATGCGAGCGAGAGTGGTTATACAGTTTTCTATTTCGATTACTATGTGAATCAGGCGGTCGTTCTACATAACGATATAGCAGAACTTTATTATACTTTCTTTAAGTTAGATTCTGACGACGTTAAGAACGTCGAAATTCAAGTTTCTATTCCTTGGGGAGAGACAGAGGATACGTTCAGATTTTGGGCTCATGGTACTTTAAGCGGGGAGATTAGAGGTATAAGCGAGTCCAAGAACGACAAGGGAGAATATCTTTATAGAGGCGCTCTCACGACTGTGAACGGATATAGACAAGGCGAACAGATCGAAGTCAGAATGACTTTTAACCGTCAGGGATTTGCCAGTGTCGAGAAAATTTTGAACGAGAGCAAAATGGATGCTTTCGATTCTATCATCGAAGTGGAAACTGAAAGGGCCAACGAAGCGAATTCTAGACGGGCTTTTAATAAAAAATTATATTATGGTATGATAGGATTTAGCTCTGCTTATTTGATCATTCTGGTAATACTTTGGGTTTATGTATATATAAAATATGATAAAGAGTATGATTCGACTTTCGATCATAAGTATTATAGAGAGTTTACGGGAGATTATAATGTCGAAGTAGTCGATTATCTCATGACGAAGAACATTTCGACGAATGCTTTCAGTGCGTCTTTGATGAACTTGATCTATAAAAAGAATATCGCGATCGAGGAGATACCAACCGATAAGAAAAATAAAAAAGATATAGTGCTTACTAGAAAATCCACAGAGGGTATAAACGAGGCGGAGAAAATTCTCTTGGAATTGTTGTTCGATACGATAGGTAAGGACGACAAGGTTACTTTGAAGGAAGTAGAAAAGTTTTCTTCTAAGGCATCGACAGCCGAAAAATTTATGAAGAAGTATGACGAATGGAAGATCGAGGTTCAAAACGATGCGATCAACGAAGGCTTCTTCGAGGAACACATACACATATTAGGCATTTCAGGTCTCTATTTGGCTCTCGGAATGGTCTTGATAGGATTTGGAATAACCATGGGCATACAGACGATATTGTGTTATATCGCCGTGTTCGTCGGTAGTGTAGCATTTCTTATATATACTTTGTCATTTAAAAAATGGACTAAAAAAGGACGAGAACATTATTTAAAATGGAATGCGTTTAAGAATTTTCTAAACGATTTCGGGTCTTTTAAAGATAAGAATGTTCAAGAGATAGCTTTATGGGATAAGTATCTAGTTTATGCGACCGTTTTTGGAATCGCAAAAAAAGTACAAGATGCTATGAAGTTGCAGATCACAGAGTTCGGTATGAACGAAACGGATATGCCTATGATGTTATTTTCGTACAGAGATTACTATATGATGAATGCGATACAGAACAGCATTTCGAAAACTTATACAAATTCTCAAAATATAATAAATGCCGAGAGCTTTTCCTCTAGCATGTCGAGTGGCGGTGGCTTCGGAGGCGGAATATCTGGAGGCTCAGGTGGCGCTGGAGGTGGCGGTGGAGGAGGAGGCTTTTAAGTCTTCTTTTTTGTTGTAAATCACGATGAAATTTCTTGACAAGAAGGTACCCGTAGGGTTAGAATTTAAGAGTAGACAAGGTCCGGATAAACACAAGGTCCGGATAAACACAAGGTCCGGATAAACACAAGGTCCGGATAAATAGAAAGTAGGGCCTTTTCGCATGGGAAGATTTAAGAAAAAATTAATAGTTTTGGGGAGTTTAGGAATAGTTATAGCAGGAGGACTAGGTTATAACTTACTGAATAAACCCACCGATTTAGAAAACTACGAAAACAAAAAAGAAATGATCGCAATGTATATCCAAGATGAAGAGGGAAATTACCAAACATCAAGCGCAAAAGAGTTTCCCAAAGAAGGGTATGTACTAAATATAGAAAAGAGCACCTGTAAAAATGGAGGGTTTCTATCGCAAGATCCAACTACGAAAGCGATAAATTTAAAAGTAAGTCACGCGGATGCATGTAATCTATATTTTGATAAAGATGTACCCAAAATAGAGATAGGTGATATAACAATACCTATTCAAGATGGTAACCCTAATTTCGCAACTCCAGCGACGACAGATGAGACAGTGAATGGATTGTTCAGCATGGCCGATGACTAT
>CASRZA010000066.1 GCA_949439935.1 uncultured Bacilli bacterium | reverse complement strand
TATCATAAGTGTTCTGAAAATTGTGTCGTTTTGTAATAATGTATTCTAAAATTTCATACTTATTTTATGAGTATTCTCTATGATACAAGTTTATAACAAATACGTCTTAAAAGCAAGCATATTAGAGGCAAATTTACTATGAAATTCAAAAATAAAAAGAAGATTAGATCTTCTCATCTAATCAATCTAATCATATTTACTCTTTTATACTCCCATACTGCTAGTCTCAGGAAGTGTAGAACCTCCATCTATGACTATGCCTTGTGCAGTTATATAACTCGATTCTTCACAAGCCAAGAATGCAGCAAGTTCTCCTATTTCTTTCGGATCAGCTAGTCTCTTCATAGGAATAGCCGAAGCGATACCTTCTATCACAGAGTGTGGATTGCTTTCGTTCGAATCTACCGCCATTTTTTTTACAAGCGGCGTCTCCACATATCCTGGCATAATCGCGTTTACTCTTATGTCGTACGCAACCATCTCTGCTGCTAAACTCTTCGTAAACCCGAGAACCGCCGCCTTACTTGTAGCATAAGCGACTTCTCCAGAATCGGCAACCATTGGTCCTGTCACACTCGACAAGCTTACTATCGCGCCTTTATTCGCTTTCTTCAAAAGTGGTAAAAAAACTTTAGTGACATTCCAAGCACCCTTGATGTTAATATCGAAGTGGAAATCCCTATCTTCAAAACTCATATCCTCGAATGTGGCAAGCTTACATACTCCCGCATTATTTACGATAACATCGATCTTGTCGTTAGTCTTCTCGACTTCTTTTAAGATCTTTTCTAAAGATGAAATATCTCTCACGTCAGTATTGAAACCACTTATTTTATCTGGATAATCTCTTTCTAACTCTGCAACCGTATTCTTTAGTTCTTCTGAATAGTCGAGTATTATGACGCTCGCCCCATATTTCAAAAATACTTCGACGATTCCTCTTCCTATTCCCATCGCTCCGCCTGTAATGACGGCTACTTTATTTTCCAATTTCATATTTCTTATCTCCTATTCTTACAATCTATTATACCATAACGAAAAAAAACTAAACGCCAAAAAGATACAACTTGACGTTTAGTTAAAATATAATTGCTCAAACTCACTTAATGCCGGCATTTTTCTTTTTTAGAATTTAGATTTTCTTTTTATCCATTCCATTATTACGTCGACGACGTACTCTATTTCCTCTGAAGAAAGTTCTTTTCCAGTAGAAATCCTATGCCACTTATATAGACACTCTCTACAACACGTCGCCGTCGCATGCTGAGCTTTAAAGACAGGATGCCCTCGCATAGGAGTTTGTTTTCCATCGTTTAAAATATCTTCAGGAGCCAGCCGCTTATTTACAAAATCGTAGGCATGACTCCTTATCAAATCGATTCCCTTTGCATCGATATAATCTTTATCTTTAATATCTAGTTTAAACTTGCTCCTAAACTTAGATTTATTTAATCTTTCAAATAATTCATCCATTAAAACTTCTCGTTTCTTTTTAATTTATCCAAAAAGTCCTCAAATTCATTCGGTAAGGAACTTTCAAAATGCATAAGCTCTCCCGTGATCGGATGGGCAAACTCTAGACTCGAAGCGTGCAAGAATTGTCCAAAATCGCTCGACGACTGCCCATACAGAGGATCGTTGTGTACAGGATAACCTATGTACTTCATGTGCACTCTTATCTGATGTGTCCTTCCCGTCTCGAGTCTCAATTCGACTAAAGTATGTCCCTTATATCTTTTCAAAACTTTGAGATGCGTGACGGCATTTTTAGCATTCTCACTCGTGACAGTATACTTTATCCTATTGTTCTTATCTCGCCCGATAGGCGCGTCGACTGTCGCACTAGAATTAGGAAAAACTCCATCTAACAATGCGATATATACTCTTTTAATAGTTTTATTTTTAAACCCTTGAGCCAATATCTCGTGAACTTTATCGTTCTTTGCAACCAGCAACACTCCACTCGTGTCCTTATCTATTCGATGGACTATACCTGGACGGAATTCGCCGTTCTCACTAGACAACTTATCCGTATGCCCAACTAAAGCGTTTGCAAGAGTATGCTCACTGTTACCTGCTCCAGGGTGTACGACCATACCAGAAGGCTTATTCACCACTAAAATGTAATCGTCCTCATACAAGATGTCCAAATCTATTTCTTCACCTTTTAAAGTATTTACTATAGGCGCCGTATCGGGCAATTCTATACTATCTCCCTTTTCGACTTTATAACTAGCTTTCTCGCATCTGTCGTTAACTAGAATTTTATCATCGTCGAGCATCTTCTCGATCTTACTGCGAGAAAAAGCGCTTACCTCAGCTAAATACTTATCTAGTCTTATCTTTTCTTCCGTCTCTACTACTATTTTCAAGTTTATCCTCTCCCAACAATATACTTATACCTAACATTATAACTCCGACGACTATACAGATATCTGCGACGTTGAAAACGGGAAAACTATATCCAAATATGTTAAACTTCAAAAAGTCTCTTACCATTCCCAAAAACAACCGATCTCCAAAATTTCCGAATATTCCACCTATCAGCAGCCCAAGTGCGATCATGTTCGGCTTATTCATCTTAAACTCTTTACCCATTTTAAAGATCATTATCAATATGATGACACTTAAAATAGATAAAAACCAAGTCTTACCTTCCATTATGCTAAAAGCCGCGCCCGTATTATATACGTTTGTAAGCGAAAAAAAGTTATCGATCACGACAATCGTTTCATTCATACTTAAGAAAGCGTCCACGATCGCCTTAGACACTTGATCTATTATCAAAGAAAAAATTGCGATTATAAAAATTCTCTTATTCATCTTTTCTCACATAAAAAATTATACTATGAATCTTATAAATCCACAAGTATAACGTCGCTTCCAAATTTTATTATCTGTTCAAATTTTATATTCGTCTCTGTCGTAAATGCTGCATACTTTTTTAAAAATTTTGTAGGCTCTACGACCAAATATAAAATCTCACCTGTCTCAGTAACTACCAAATCTACGATCTTTCCAACCTTTTTTCCATCTTTAGTATTGACGATATCTTTAGTCTGTAAGTCACTCATGCGCATAAAACCACCTATAAAAGTATACTTTTTTTAGCGAGAAAAAAGAACAAACTTTTCTTTGCTCTTTAATATCGTTCGCATATCACTCGAATACTATCTTTTTTAGAGTTTCGGCGATCTCTTGTTTAGTTTCACAAGCAAAATCTACTCCGTTTTCTCCGACAAAATATGCGGGATGCTTTCCATTTCCAATTTTAGAAAGATCGTTCGCGATTATATAAGTAGCCTTGTTTTTAATTCTGAGTTTATCCGCTACTTCAATAAGTTCTTCGTGTATCACACCGTCTAAAAGTTTAAAGCCTATTAGCATAGTTTCGGGAGAAAATTCCTTTATTTTTCCGATAACTTTAGGAGTCAAATCCAATTTAAACATCAAATCTGGTTCATATGATGAAATTTTATGTTCGTCGCTCACTGTGTTTTTAGGATTGCGTATGATTTCTAAAATTCCGTCTTGTAGTTCTTTTTTATCAAAATTACGAGAGATACAATAATCTGCAAGTTCTTCTGCCAACATAGAAGCCGTTATGCTGTACTTCCCTTTATAATCTCCGACTGCCGCAGAATGTATGACCACATCGATCTTTTCTTTTTCTAAAAGCTCCTTCAATGCATTCAATAAATCATCTGTCGATTCGACAGTTATGAGTTTCAATTTAGATGACTCGATTCGAGGCTTTCTCGATAACTTAGTAGAAAGATAATAGAGACACTCTATTTCATCTTCGTTCTTTTTCAAAAACTCGTCGGCCACTACGGCACCTAAAGTACCAGTCGACATATTCGTTATTTTCATGACAGCATCTAACCTTTCATTAGTAGGTCCAGACGTAATAATTATTTTTTTCACTTAATTTTCCTTCTTTCCAAAATACTTTATTTCCACATTTCGCGGATTATTTAAATATGCATCACTTCTCCCAAAACGAGAAAACTTATCGGTAAATTCGCCATAGAAATACCCTGGCTCCCTGTTCATTTTAAGTATTGAAGAACAGTGATCGTCCATCGCGATACCCTCCTTCGAAAGCCACTCTTTCTCGTGTCCTTGGATAGGACCGAATACGTAACTTTCACCTTTTCCATAATCTTCACCTTTATATGTCGAAACACAATTTATCATAAAGGTGTAGATATCCTCGCGATGGTTGTGTATAGCTTTAGTTTCTTCCAAAAAAACCTTTGGGTTATTGTTAGAGCATATACAGACGAAGCCGAATAAATCGTCTATCTCTCTTGCAATGTAATATGCATTTTGATAATATTCCATACAATTCAAAACCACTATCTTTTTCCCTTTAACCTCGAACATCCTTTCGGCGAGGTGATTTTTAAGAAAGTCCTTTACAGAACAACTTTCGATACTGCGAATCATAGGTTCTGCACCACTCGCATTGCATTTGGGAACTAGATGCAGCGTGCCTCTATAGAATATAGCAGTTTGATTAACCATGTCGTTGTATTTGCTTCCTGCGATTACTAAGCATTCTCGCGAAATGTCTCTAAAATATGAAAACATTTCATCGTAGTAACACATCTCCGGCAACGCCACTACATCTGGCTTCTTAAGAGAAACGATCTCCTTAAGTCTATCCATTTCTTTGAGAAAACGATCGTCGAAAATGGCAAATTCGTTCTTACTATCACAGTCCAAATCTACCTTCAATTGAAAACCTAACACTTTGATATACTTCATATTGTTTCCTTCCTTTCACTTGTATTTTATTCCTTTTAAAGATATAATTAAAATATATATTTCTTATGTCAAATATAAGGAGGACTTATGAATATAGATTTCAATCTTTACTTTATTTTTTACACAGTTGCTAAATATGGTAATATCACTAAGGCTGCAGAAGAATTATTCGTATCACAACCATCGGTCACTCAGTCGATCAAAGCATTAGAAAGTCAGATAGGCGCGACCCTGTTTATTCGCACAAAAAAAGGCGTCACTTTGACAGAAGAAGCACGCGTTCTATATAAATTTGTAGAAGAAGGAATAAATTATATCCAAAATGGCGAGAAAAAGTTCCAAGAACTCATGAATTTACAAGAAGGAACTCTCAAAATAGGCGCAAGCACGACCGTCACACAGCACGTTTTACTCCCATATATTCAAAAGTTTAAGAATCTTTATCCGAACATCTCGATTTCTATTACGAACCATCTCACTTCTGATCTCGTAAACTTACTGAGAAATGGTACGGTCGATATACTTGCATTAAACCTTCCTACAAAAGATGCACCAGATTTGACGATTACGCCATTTCTAGAGGTACATGACATCTTTGCTGTAGGAAAGGATCAAAAAGAAGTATCCTTAAAAGAACAATTCTTTAGTGATCTCAAAAAATACGACTTTATTTTTCAAAAAAAACCTTCAAATACTAGAGGCTTTCTCGATGCTTGGTTAAATGAAGAAAAAATAGATATCGACCCTAAATTCGAAGTAGTAAGTTTTAACCTAGTAAAGGACATGACCAAAATAAGTATGGGAATAGGATACTTGACAAAAGAGTTCGTAGAAGAAGACCTTTCCAAAGGAAACCTGTTTGAACTTCGAACTAAACCTCAAATACCATCTCGCGAGATCGGTTTAGTCACTTTAAGGAACAATTATCCAAGCTTCGCCGCGCGAGCTTTTATGGATATAATACTCGAAAAAAACGAATAACTTTATCGACTTGCGAATCTTTATAAAGTCTAGAATTCACTATATAAATAAGAATTATATTAAAGTATAATTATGATCAAGGAAACTTAAGATAGTATGAGTGTTTGCCTCCATTTTTGATTCTCTCTTTTGTTCTATAGAATCTAAATGGAGGGAGGTACAAATCCATGAATAAATCCAATCTTTTAGTTGGCACTTTATTAGTGGTAATCCTCTTGGGAATTTTTAAAGACATTATCGCTTTGATAATTGTTGTAATCTTTCTCAAAAGAAATACTCAATCTAAGTGATTGAGTAACTGAAATCTTTCGGTAAACACTCAACACGCAAATATCGAGAGTTTCCTTTTTTATTTTATGAAGTTTCCTTCATCTACATACATTGTACTACATTAATAGTATTTTTTCAATCGCATTAAAGAGAGTTTGTAATGGATTGTAAATTTAGGCATTTGGCAGATAGAATGGCGAATTTAAAGTTCCATCACCTTGGAGTTGATTCAAGTATTCAGACTTAATATTTATGACTGGTAAAATATTTTGACCGAAATTTCCATTAGATCTGCCTAACGAAGTGTTTACTGTACCAATAAGAGAATAACTATTACTTCCATGCGCTCCTTCAGGTGTAAATGTCCAATAGGTTACATTATTTGATAGATAATATTCCGTATTTTTTAAACCAAAATGTCCACTTCCTGCAATTAAAACCTCATCGGCTGTTATTAGCCCAACTGGATAAGTTAAAGCACCATTCCCTCCATTTTCAACACTCACTGTGAATTTGTCGTTGTTTTGTGGACATGTAAGTATAGGCGCTAAAGAAGGATTAGCATTCATAGAAAGGGTACCCCATCTACTTGCTCCATAATAGGTCGGCGAGTTTCCATATCCAGTTCCACTATCAATATTTCGATCATTACAAAAGATACTATCTGCTACATAGTTTCCAAAACCAGTATCTACAATGTTATTTTTATACCATTCGTCTACTGCTGTTTTTATCGGCGAATCTGTCTCATTTCTCTGAGCTTGTTCTTTCGAAGTACTTGCGGTTCCTTGTGCTCCTCCGAACATCCACCCTACATATTTAGCGTCATTGACTGTCGTATTCCATGGTTGGCCCTTCAAGGCAAAACCTCTTGTATATGTATTAGTTCCCGATTCCCCTGTTCCATCGTATTGCATTCTTATACTTCCATCTCCATTGACTCGAATTATTCTCCACCACATGTCTTGACCACTTGAATTTTGTCCAAATTTGATGTAGTTGTTTCCTACTGCACCTCTAAAATAATAACTCACCCCATAGTCATCTTCCATTTGATATAGTCCTTCTGCTGTCTCATCTGTTGTGGCAGGTTCTGCAAAGATTGGATCATTAGTTTTGGAATTCATAATTAGAATTTTTAAAGGATTTGGCTTTGTACTTTCTGCTATGGTAAACTTTGTTACAAAGTTTGCATTTATATCTGGTGTTTGATCTATGTCTTCTAAGTCTTCGAATGTTATTCTTAGCCTGTATGTATACGTATGCCCTGCTGGGATTGAGAGATGGTCTGCTAAAATTTGAGTTGAAGCAGTCTCACTTCTAGGCACATTCTTACTCTCTGTTTCTACTTTCTTCCACATTGAACCATTCTCATCTGTCTTTTCTTCTAAGGTATAAGTCAAAGATTCTGCTAAATATGTATTTACTAAGTTATCCCAACTTATCTTCGCATAGGTATCTCTAGTTCCTGTATTTTCGATTACTAATTCTTTCTCGATCGTGTCTCCGAAATTCCACGTTCCTTCGATATTCTCTATTCTCTCATCGTTATCTCTGAAAGTCAAAGCGAGAGTACCATTCGTGATAGTAATTCTTTCTTCTACTTTCTCTTCTATTTGGGATACAAAGTATGCATATGTTAAAGACGTAGTTAAAGCTACTATCGATACACATAGTACTATCAACGAGATTATGTTATTTTTCTTTATTTTATTATTTTTTTCCACGATAAAAGGTCCCTCTTTCTATATATCCGGACCTTGTGCTTTATCCGGACCTTGTGCTTTATCCGGACC
>CASRZA010000065.1 GCA_949439935.1 uncultured Bacilli bacterium | reverse complement strand
ATTTAATCGAGTTTCAGTTACTATCTGGTTAATAGCTTCGACATATTTTCTAATGACTGGTTGTATTTCATCACCTAAAGTCGAAATATTAGCGTTTAAATTTAACAATATTGATTGTATGTCTTCGCCTGCCTCGTTTTCCCAATTTTGTTTTACAGAATTTATGATAAAACCTAAACTTTTGACATTATTAGCAATTTGCTGTTCATATCTAGCCAAATTTGCAGCGCTGCTTTCTAATTGATCTAAATTAGAAAGCTCATAACTAGAAAGATCACCTGTTAAACCTATAGCTGACATTATTCACAAGTCCTTTCTTATTCAAACGTCGAATTTACAGATGATATAAGGTTATCGATCTGTTGTTTCGTACTAATATTAGTAGCTTCATAACTTGCAATCTGTGAATTTAAAAATTCGTTTATCGTTGGAAGATTTGCTTGAATTTTGCTAGAAACATCTGCGATTGCTCTCGTTAAATTTTGGTTTGACTCTGTTAATTCACTCGATTGAACGTTAGTACAAATTTCATCAAGAGTAGTATTCATCCTAATAAGATCTTCTCTTAATTCGGTTTCTATATCTTTACTTCTCGATGCGATTCTTTTTAATTCTGCTAAATCAATTTTCATATTATATTTTCAGTCCTTTCTAATTTAAAGATCTATTTTGATTTGATCTTGATTCTGCAACTAAAGTGTTCATAGTTTCAACGTATTTTTCTACTGTCGGATTAATAGCTGTTTGAAGGCTACTAATACATTTTTCTAATTCAGAAATTATGGATGCTAAGTCTGCACCTGCTTCATTCTGCCAATTCGTTCTGATTTGGTTTAAAATATAGGCTAAACTTTGAGCATTGTTAGCAACTTTTTGATTGCTACTTGAAAGTGTAGCAGTGCTATTTTCTAATTGATCTATATTTCTAATATCGTAAGTCATTTTCATCTCTCCTTTTATATCGACTTTTATCTATAATTAGTATTGTTTTATTTTTTGAATAGTATGTATTTTTATTTTCTAATTAGTTATCAATCCTCTCTAGTTTTAATATATTTAAATTATATCATCTTTGAAGTTGACAGGCAACTATTTGTAAATATCAAACGTAAATATGTGACAAGGGCCGTCAATTTTTGTAATTCAAATCTTCGTCACCAAATGGATATGGACAAAGTTCTTCAACCGTATGAATTTCTGTTTCCCCCTTTGGATTCATGGCGATTATTTCTCTATCTCGCTCTAACAACTCACTTATTACCATTCTACATTGAAAACAAGACATGCCTATTTTTTCGTTATCACACATGACATACAGTTTGTCGAAATCATATCTTTTGTAACCAGCACTTATCGCGCTTAATATGGCACTTCTCTCTGCACAGATACTTGCTCCATACGAGGCATTTTCGACATTCACACCTGGAAACTCTTTACCGTCCTTCATTACTGCTATACATGAAACTCGAAAATTTGAATATGGACTATAAGAATTTTCCAACAATTTTAACAATTTATCTTTCATTATCTCACCTATCATAATTATACATATCAGTGTGGGAAAGATAAAGAAAAAACTGTGTAAAACATTGAAGTTATACACAGTTTGTCAGTAACTAAGATCACTACAAGAGTTCTATTGCGTTTTTAATTTCTATTTTTGTAGCGTCGTTTAAGATCATGTCAACGATTTTATATTATACTATCTTTCCTGTTCGTTGTCGTTCTCTAATTCCTTGAGAGCTTTGTAATATTTTTTATTAGATATGCGATCTTTAGAGAATTTTATAATTCCGATTAAAATTGCAAGTATAATGATCGAACCTAAGATATACGTTCCAAGTTCTACATACTTCTTTTCTATATTTTGACCAAAAATGTCGACCATTTCTACTTTTTCTTTGTCTTCTGCCGTCCAATCTTTTATTTTGACGTTTAAAGTGTATGTCCTTTTTTGACCATTTTCAGAGGAGACCTCAATTTTTACACGATTGTCATTCTTTCTTAAGTCATCGGCACCTATGATTTCATAAGTAGACTTAGGATCTTCGAGTTCAATATTTATGTCTAAAGAGTTTATATCTTGCTTTACGAATACTTCTAAGTAGTTTTTTGTATTGTCAAATTTGTATTCGGCGTCTTTTATTTCTAAAGTTTTAATCTTCGTGTTACGCGATTGTTTTTCTTCTGTAGTTGTCGTAGTAGTAGTCTGAGGCTTTGTAGTTGTCGTTTGAGTAGTTGGTTTAGTTGTCACTTGTGGCGGAGGATCCTTAATTTCTATGTGATCTTCATCGTTATCTCTTATTAGGTCGTCGTACAACATCGTTATGTCTTCTGCTGGCTCGCCAGATGTATCTGTATCGATTATATTGATAGTATATTCTTTTAGTATGCCATATGAAACGTCCTTTTGATTCTCTTCTGTCATGTCATCGGCATTTACTGGATATGTAACCATCAATGCACTTGCGAGTATGATTTGGGCTTGCTTTTCAGTAGTATCGTTTATCTGATATTCTACTTCTACTTCGTATTTTGAACCACAGAATAGAGTGTTATTTCTGCATTTGTTTTGAGTAGTACTAGTTACTTCACTTAAAATAAACCTTAGGTCGTTCTCATCTTTATATTTGATCACATAACTATCCATATCGGATTTTATAGCTGTCGGCGTGAACGTTTTTTCATTTAAAGCGAGACTTAAAATCACTCCATAGACTCCATCTGAATCTTCCTTAGTTTTATCGAGACCTGTGATGTCGAGACTATATTTAACAATTATTTTTTCGCCTATTTTAGCTTCGGCTGGTCCTTGTATATTTGCGTTTGTAATAGTCACAGATGCTTGTACTTTTAAGGGGATTATTACCATTAAAAGTAAGATTATTATAAACTTCTTCATAAATACTCCTATTCTCCATCAATTCTATCTTGGAATCATTATAACATCAAAAAAATAATTCCACAACAAAATTAAGGACGGACTTTATTTTCCTCCATTTGGTTTAAATCTTATTTTCATAGCTGGATCTTTGAGAGGTTTCAATTGGTATCCTAGTTCTTCTTTTCTTTCATAGTTAAATATTCTGTCTTTACCGAACAGAAAATTATTGTAGTCTATAGAGTCATAAGGTGTCTTACAAGAAAAGTCTCCTGTTCTTTCATAGTATAATCCATTTCTTATCGAGAGTGTAAATCCATCAAAATAAGCTTTCATGACTTCGCTCGTAAATTCGATCCAACCTCTGCTTAAAATGGTATCTGCGACCATTTGCCGTAGTGGATCATATTTGGCAAAAGTGCCTGGAGAAGGTCCCCTGAGTAGCGGAGTTCCAAGACGGTCTAAATTACAACGGCTTTTTATGAAAAATTGACTGTAAGTACAATCTACCAAATATCTTTTATCCTCGATATCCACGAGAAGGAATACGTGTGCTCCACCGAACATGACTCCAGAGTTTTTCTTGAAACAAGGATAGACGACAACTTCATATGCTGGTACATCCATGCTGACTGCGCAATCGAAGGCAAAATTGCTCGCATTTAAACATTCATCTTGGAGATCAAATTTTTCAAATTGATCGTATCTATCACCGAGTGATAATTTTTCATAGAGGTAGTTTCTTGTTTGATCGACTATATAATCTAATATAGCTTCATGGTTTTTTGAAGATCTTGGTCTATCAATTAGCCTAGAAAAATTATGGTTTGGAATCGTCGTTATATATTCTATAGGCATGAATAAATTTTCAAATCTCTGTATATCTTGGGCGAGATATCTATATTCATAAGGAAGCTGTTGCTCTTTGTAATATTTTAAAGACAATAGTTTTATCGTCTTGTAAAAGGCTGAACTAAGCTTTTGCATCTCTTCTGGTTTTGTACAACTATAAACAGTTTCTTTATATTCTTTAAACTGTTCTTGACAAGCATTCAAAAATTCTGCTTTTTTAATTTCTTCATTGCTCATAAAAATAACACCTCTTTTTTTGTGGTTATTCTAGTATAAAATGAGTTTTTTTGCAATTTTTATAAGTTTTGCTTATGATTTTAATCATATTTTATAGTGTTTAAAGTTCTTTTATTTTTTTCAACAATGCTTTCTTTATATTTTTATCTTCGATAATATTTATTGCAAAAGCTCTCTTTCTAGCGTGATTTATCGAGGCACCACAGTGATAAACAGTTTTATTATCGATTATGATAAACCTATCATGGAATGTATCAGCATATAAAACAGTTAAATTATCATATTGAGAATTATATTTTTCTATGTCTAAATCCCTTAACTTGGATTTTTTTTAGTTATCAAAGTGATAGGAATACATACTTTAGAGATCATATCTAAAACTATGTTATCTGCATATCTGTCGATTATTATTAGACTTTTTTTAGCAGACTTAAAAATTAAGCATCGTATATTTGTCCTTCGAAGAATATAGAATGCATCTTCTTCTTTTCTTCAAACTTTGAGAATGCTTCTTGTAAAAGTTTTATATCTTCTGTATTTTTCATTACTTGATTATTTATGTATTTTTGTTCTAATAAGTTTGTGGACACATATTTTTTCATGAGTACAAAGGCATCCATTATTTGGATACTTACATCTGTTGCTACCTCTGATTCTAATATAGTTGCAAGCATGGCTACTCCTTGTTCTGTAAAAACTCTTATTTTATATCTTCGACCACCATGCTTATTTTTTTGAGAATTTGAGGTCAAAATTTTTGACCTCAAATTTAGATTTTCTTCTTCGCTTAAAATCCAACTAAATCTTTCTGGAAATTTATTTACATTATTTTTTACTGCTTGATTTATCTCCTTTGTTCCATTTTTACATTGATATAATTTTGCCAAGTCGGAATCCAACATGACTTGCTTTCCTCTAATTTCATAAATCATATTTTCTATTCTATTTTCATCAATTATTGCTAGTTTATCCATAACCAAACTACCCTCCTAGTCGCATTATAACAAATGGGTACTTTTTGGTCAACTTACTGGAATATATTATCGACCTTTCGTATTTTACTTGTGTTTACTTACACTCAAAATAATACCGATGCTAGCCATAGATACGAGCAAGCTAGATCCACCGTATGAAAGAAATGGAAGTGTCACTCCCGTTACAGGAACTAACCCTACTACTACCGATAAATTAAGTATTGCTTGTAGGATAATTCCGAACGACAAACCAAAGATGAGATATTTTCCAAATAGATCCTTTGTTTTGAAAAACATTTTCATAGATATATAGAAGATGAAGAAGAATGCTGTACAGACGATTAAAACTCCTAAGAAACCAAACTCTTCGCTTATGATCGAGAATATAAAATCGGTTTGAGGTTCAGGGAGATAAAAATATTTTTGTCGGGATTTCATAAACCCCATTCCTAATAGACCGCCAGGTCCTATTGCATATAAACTTTGGATAATTTGGAAGCCAGAGCCTAGAGGATCGACCCATGGATTTAAATAAGAAACTATTCTAGCCATGCGGTAAGGTGCAACGATTATCAAACCTACTATCCCTAAAAGACCTAAAAGTCCGCATCCAATAAAGAAAGTAATTTTCGATTCGCTTATGAATATCATCGCGACGAGTGTAAGCGTTATGACCATGCCAGTTCCAAAATCTGGTTCTAACATAATGAGAGCAAAGAATAAGAGAATTATACCGAGGATAGGAAAGATTCCTCTTTTTACGTCGCGCATTTCTTTTTCGTTTTTAGAAAGATATTTAGAAGTAAAAATTATCAATCCTATCTTTGAAAGCTCACTGGGCTGTATTCCTAGTCCACCTATGCCGAACCAACTTCTACTGCCGTTTCGTACTTGACCGATTCCTGGAATAAGAACTAATACTAATAAAGTGGCACATATTAGCAAAATGAGATTAGAATATTTTTCATATAGTTTATAGTCTATGTGTGAGATTATATTCATTCCTATAAATCCTACTATCAAAAAAGTAACTTGAGAGATCAGAAATTTATATTCTGAACCAAATTTATATTCAGCCCAGATACTACTTGCCGAGTATATCATTATAGCACCGAATGATGCCAGGGCTAAAACTATGTATTTAAGTATTTTATCTAGACTGATTTTCAAAGTATCACCCTATTAAATTTTATTTTTATACCAAATTAAAAAGAACAACTTTTGAGTCGTTCCCATTATATAATGATCATTTTTTTCCGTATGTATTTACTGAGTTCGACACTGTGAAAGTGTCTATTCCTCCTATTGTTAGCTGTTCTCCTTTCGTATATAAACCAGATGTATATATTTCATATTCTTTTGTCCCTGTGTGTGTGCCATTTATGTAGAGTTCATATTCTCCGTCCGTCAAGGTTTTATCACTTATAATCAACGTTTTAAATCTTTTCGGTGCTTCGAAACTTACTATTACTTTATCTTTTTTCATGAGAGTTACTAAAGTATTTCTTTCAATTCTCTCATCAAGGACAAATGCAATAGAATTTTGTTTACTTTTCTTCTTTGGCGTCTCTAACATGTCGGAACCTAAAGCTATTACTTTTCCGCCATTTATTCTGTAGCCGTCGTCGGTATCTATGCCAGCATCACCTCCGTTTTCGGCTCCCATCACGAATATCGTACCACCATTTATAATGGCATCTTTATTAGAGTCTATTCCGTCGCCTTCAGCATCAATGTAGATAATTCCTCCGTTTATGGCGATCGTCGCTCCGTCTCCTCCAGCATTTATTCCGTCGTCGTTCGACTTTATCACGTAGGTTCCATCCTCTATCGTTATATTTTTTGCTTCTGTCGCGATACCTTCACCACCTTTTTGGTTTCCATTTACAGTAAGCTTTCCCGTCCCCTTGAATATTAATTCAGCTTCACTGTAGATGCAACCGTCATATTCGGAATTTCCTCCATCGGTCAAGGTGTTTTCTGTTCCTTCTTTCAGGGCGATCGTTATCGTTTTGGCTGAAAGTCCTACGATCGTTGCAGTATCTTCTGTAGTTATATTAACTCCTGCTAAAACTAGTTCCACTTCGTCTGTCTCGGCATCTATTATAATAGAGTTTGTAAAGAGTCCTTTTAATTCATAGGTTCCTCCTTTTGTGATAGTAACATCTGTGTCGTAATTCGAAAGATCTGTTTTACCTGGACTTATGGTTTGTTTTTTATCTAGCTCGACTTCATCTTTTGGTGCACTTTCTTCTTTAAATGGATCTTTTTTATAGTTGTCTATGGTCATAGTGCTTCCTACTACTATTAGATAGATTAAAATGATATTGCTCAATATGTAAATTATAAATCTATCTTTATTTTTGTAAAACTTAGCATCATAGAAATTCATAAGTATGTAAGTTACAGATAAAGAGATCAAAGCGCTAAAAGTAAATATTAATAAAATGTGTTTTAGAGAAATTGTATTTTTGCGTATAAAGTCACCTTTTTCTTGTTGATCAGGTGATTCGACTTCCATAGATGGCGGCTTCTCTGTGGAAACTGTTGGTGGTTCTTGCATTTTCATTCTATCATTAATACCAGGTGTACTTAGTGATAAGTTCTTTTTAATGTTGATGATGGTTATAACATTTCCGAATGTGGATAACAAGATTATTAATGACAATATGATGTTTAAAGTTCTTCTTTTCATAAAATGATCAGTCCTTTCTGTGTAATATGATATCAAAAAAATGAGAAAATATTGTGAAAAGTTTTTGAAATAAAAGAAAAAAACAGGAAGGTTATTTGAATAGAACCCAAAATGTCGATTTTCAAGCATATAAAAAATGCCACTTTTCCCTTTTAGATAGGGCATTTGACAAGGTTTTTAGTATGTGTTATATTGACGTCGTGG
>CASRZA010000064.1 GCA_949439935.1 uncultured Bacilli bacterium | reverse complement strand
CCACATTCTCTGATTTTTTCTGTCAAGTTATTTTTTTACCTAAACTCAAATTTATATCAGAAAGATTTTGATTTTTTTATATTGTATGAAGATTTTATATAGAGTAGTAAATTAGTAGTAAAATCGTTATTAAATAATTTGTATATTTTTTTAAATAAAGGGTTCACATCAAAAATTAAAGTTTTTTCTTAAAT
This sequence comes from uncultured Bacilli bacterium, assembly GCA_949439935.1. Classification (GTDB taxonomy): domain Bacteria; phylum Bacillota_I; class Bacilli_A; order RF39; family UBA660; genus RUG11867. The sequence goes on along the minus strand of CASRZA010000064.1, from coordinate 7,751 downwards.
AGATGATAGAAATCAACACGAAATAGGTACAAATTAACTACAACAGGCATACTTTCTGAGCATATTCTATAGTAGAGTAGATCATTCTGTATAAGATCTATTTCAATCTAGAATAAATATGTCAAGGAAAGGAGCGTTTGATGACTAATTTAGAAAAATGTCTTCCAGTCACAAAAGATAAAGTGATAGAAATAACGAGAAAGAACGAAGATCAAAACATACTTTTATCTCTGGACGTATGTATGAAGCATGATTTTGTGAACTATAAAAAGAGGATCAAGAATCTATTTAAGAGGCTAAAACAGATAAGGTATATGAATCCAGAAGAAGATGTCAACATAACATCGAATTATGAATTAAACTCGTATAGGTCTACATCTAGTAATTCTAGCAGTACTGAAAGTTCGGTAGATGCCTACATAGATATGGTAATATACGAAAACGAGGTCTGCCAAAAAATACTACATCTCGCGAACAAGATGACCTACGAAGAAGGTATGTATTTTGTATATACTTTTTTATCTAGTGAAACTGAAGACTGTATTTCAGAAAAACTGAGTATTTCGAGGACAACGTTGCAGAAGATTAAAAAAAGTTGTCTAGTCAAAGCATGGTTTGAACTGAAAATATATTGTGAGGATGATTAAAGTCATTCTCTTTTTATGCAGAAAAAAATAGATTTTAAGAAAGGAAAATAATATGAAAGAATTAACAAATTTAAGAAAACCTAGAGAGAAGCACTTTTTAGAGACCGATGGTACTGTAAAAGCTTATATGTATGACGAAGATATACACTTTCTAAAAAATGGTGAATACTGTGAAATAGATAATACGATTGAAGAGAAAGAGTACTATTACGAAAATAGAGAGAACAAATTTAAAGTGCAATTCTCTAAGGCAAAAGAGAAAGAATTATATGAGATCGAAGATGAAGATTATTATATAAGATGTTCGCTTCTTAACCCTAAGTTAGGAAGTTTTTTTATCGAGAAAGATAAGAATGTATTAAACATGAGAAATATAAATGAATACCTAGATGCGAAGTATGACATCATAGGGACAAAACTAAAAGAATCGTTGATATTAAAGACATATACAGATGATGACATAGAGTTTAAAATCGAGACAGATGCAGACTTATCACTTGAGAACGATAGAATACTAGGAAGAAAGGGCGATGAGGTTCTCTTTCGGATGAAAGTACCTTTTATGGTATCTAATACGAAGGAGTACTCAAATGGAGTAAGGTATGAACTCGATAGACAGGAAGGGGGATACCTTTTAACTCTCAAGTTAGATCACGAATGGTTAAGAGATCAAGAGTTTCCAGTCATTATCGATCCTACTATAAGTGAGAATTCTAGAAATAAAACATATGATACATTCATTTATGAGGGTGATACTCTCGTAGATAGAAATAAATATAATTATTTAAAGATAGGAGTCGATGAGAATAATAAGATTTACAGATCTTTGATCAAGTTTGAGCTACCTTCACTAAATCCTGGATCACAAATCATAAGTGCAAGTGCGTCATTAGTATCTCATACTATGGATTATGTGCTAGTAACTCCAGGGATTCCTAACATAGAGGAAAGAGAGACGATTACAGTTCATGAAGTGACGGCTCCATGGTCTGAAGAAACGGCAAATTGGGAAACGATGTCCGACAAATTCTCTGACAAAATAGAGAGCTATACGCAGTTTTTTAGATGTGAAAAAGAAATGACAGGTGAACCGACTTATATTCCAAAAGTAAACTCTATGGATATAACCAACTTAGTTAAAAGGTGGTATTCAGGTGTGCAGAACAACGGAATAATGGTCAAATTTTTGAATGAAGTATATAATCCTGAATGCAAAGAATATTACATGATATCAAAGGATAATGAATTGCCTGACGAAAATAATCCTAAGCCTTTTTTAACGATAAGATATAGAACTCAAAGTGGATTATTAGACTATCTTTCGTATAATAGTTTTGGACTGAAAAATGGGACGAGTTATGTCAATCTATGCAATGGGAATGTCATCAACATCTTTAACATCTCAAAAACTATTGCTGGCAAATTCCCGATCAGCTTAGAACTTATATTAAATGCTGATGAAGCGATAGGAAACTTACTCGGAAAAAGGTGGCGTTTCTCATTAGAGGAAGTTCTAAATTTAGAAACTATAGATGGCAAAGAATACATCTGTTATTTAGATTCTACTTCTAATTCTAGATATTTTTATAAAGTAGAAGAAGATTTAGAGGATGGAACTAAGAAGGTCTATTATAAAGATGAAGATGGACAAAATCTTAAGATCGAGTTCTTAGATAATATGTATAAATTGTTCGATAAGGAAGGAAACGAAAGACATTTTGTACTTGTCGACAGTAAATATTTATTATCTAAGATCGTAGATGTCGAAAAAAATGAAGTCAATTTGACTTATGATTCATCGAATAGAATTATAAGAGTGGTGGATGCAAATGATGAAAAGATAGATATCGCCTATAGTGATAGTTTAATCTCAGTATTTTCATCTCACGACGAAGCTAAGATAACTTTGAACGGCGACAAAGTATCTAAGATCTCGACTAAATCAGGTGAGACAGTTTTAGAATATGACGAGTTTAATCTCATAAGTAAAATTAAAGATACCGATGGGCTTGGGATCGTTTTTGAATATCATTCAGGTGTACCACATCGAATAAAAAAAGTTTCACAGCTCGGTCTTCAAAGTAAGCTAGGTAAAACTCTCTCTTATGAGTATGGGTATAATACGACAAAAATCACTGACGAGAAAGCTCATGTGTATACATATACTTTCAACGATCAAGGCTGTACGGTAGGTACGACTATCATGGATAAATCTGGACTTCTCAAGAATTCCTACGGCTTTAATGAAAGATTTATCGAAGCTTATGGAAGTAATTTCAACAATAAGAAAAGTTCGGAAACTACTTTGATAAAATTTTCAGATACTGCGGTGGATAGATGGTCTTTCGATGACGAGTCTACTCTCTTTGCCGCTAATGGAGGAGTGTTAACTGGTGAAGTTTTGAGAACTGGATCGTGTTATAAGGGACAAGATTCGCGATCTCATGGAAAGGTGATAGTTGGCTTAAACGGTCTCTTCGTCGACGAAGATTCAATATCCGACGTTACTATAAGTGGATATGTCAAAAATAGTAAGCCAGTCACTATCGAGGCCTTCTATTTTAATTCACTTAGAAATGTTCCGATGGACACTTTGATCATTCCTGAAAGCGATGACTTTACTAGATTCTCTTTCATATCCCCTAAGCCGATCTATGGGAAACAACCTGTTTTTATAGAGTTTTCTAGTGAAGATGACTACTATTTGGCGGATTTCCAAGTCGATGTAGGAAAGATGGCTAGTCCGTTTAACATCGTTAAAAATCCTGAATTTAAAGATGAAACTTTACCTGGTTGGGAGATCTATGAAGGATCGATTGCAAATAAAGAAGTCGAGAGAGTAACTCTACCGAATGGCGAATACGCTTTAAAAATCAACAGTAAGCCTGACGATACTATAAGTGCAACTTATCCTTTTAACTATGGTGGTAAGAGAGGCGACGTATATAATCTATCTTTCTGGTACAAAAACGAAGGTGTCATGGAAAACGATACAGAATTCGTGGGAAATGCAGTCAATTTACAGTTTTGGAGTACGAACGAATTAGAAGGTGCTGGAACGTTGAATGCGAAGTTGAATCTACACGATACAGAATGGCAGTTTTTCTCAGAATCTTTCGTAGCCGAAAGCGATTATAGCAATTTCAATTTAAACATCCTGTCCATGAATGAAGTAAACAGTCTTTATATCACAGATATAATGCTAATAAAAGAGATGGGACAACTAAATTACTCTTATGACGCTGAGGGAAACGTCGTTTCGATGACAGACCTCGCGGGCAATAAAAGTCAACTTACATACGATTCTAAAAATCAATTGATCGGAGCATTCCCACCGAAGGGAAATAGATTTAGCTATGAATACGATAATGACATCACTTCTAGAGTATTAAAAGGAATAAGTCCGACGGGAATATCTAATGAAATAGAATATGATAGCTTTGGTAACCCAGTAAAAACTATTATCAATAACGTCAATCCCGATGGTAAAATAGTCGACGGGAAAGATTATCAGATAAGGCTTAAAGGAACGAAGAAGTATATCGACTACGATTTTGACCTAAAAGAATTCACATGTAAAGAAAACGACTGCAGTCACAAGACTTTCAATTTACTAAAAGTCGATATTTTTGAAGACGGAACCTATTATAGACTAAGCTTCTTAAATAAATATTTAAGTGTAATCGGTGAGAAAATCACTTTACAGTCAACTACAAACGATTCGACATTATTCATTTTAACTAAGAAAAATAATGGAAGTTATTTTTTAACTCCTAAAACTAAACAACGTGATAATTTAGCTATTCAAGATGGAAAGTTAGTTCTAAAAGCTTGCGACGACGAAGACTATACTCAACAGTTTTATTTTGAAGACTATGGGGCAGATAAATTCATCGAATCGAAGGCGACTTATACAGACGATGGAAAGTATATTACTAGTAAGACTGATTCACTAGGTAAAACTGTCTATTATGAAGTCGATCCAGTCAAGGGACTTACCAAGTCTATAACAGATGCGAAAGGGAATATCACTAATTATACGTATAATCAAAAAGATCAATTGACATCAGTAACTAACAATGAGAAGGCCATAAGTTATGAATACGATATGCAAGACCAACTATCTAAGATTACGAGTGGCACTAAAAATTATACTTTTACATACGATGACTTTTTAAATTCAGAAACTGTAAAGATAAACGGTAAAACTCTCATCACGAACTTATATGAAGAAAAAGACGGAAACCTTTTGTCCAGTACATATGGCAATGGAGATAAAGTTTCTTATGCATACGATGAATTCGACAGATTAAAGTCTTTTACAGATTCAGAAAAAACGTATACTAATCATTATAACTCTCAAGGACAATTAGCTCTTGTGGAATCCGACGATGAGACACATCGTTATTATTATGACTTTGCAAATCGTCTAAGCGAGTATGTAATCGATGAAGTCCTCGAAAAATTTAAAGAGAACTTTAAATACGACGAGAATGGAAATGTACTTAGTAAACGGACACAACTCGTTTATACTCCTGGAACAGTGAATAACGAGATAGAGCATTCGTCAGAAGTAAGCTACGAATATGATGAAAATGATTCTATTATAAGAGTTATATTCGACGAGGCGACTTTAAACTACTCATATGACTATTTGGGAAGACTAGAAAGAAAAAACATCTCTGGCCTACACGATGTAGAATATAAATATGTAAACTTAGGAAAGAAGACATCTCTTTTAGTTAAGTCACTCAAAGTGGGAGAAGATCTATACGAGTACAAATATGACGACTTATATAACATAACTGATATCTATCTAAACGAAGAACTCATGAACCATTATGAGTACGACTCTTTAAACGAGCTGATACAAGACGATAATTACGTTCAAAATATCACTTATAGATACAGTTATGACAACGAAGGAAACATCTTATCTAAAAAAGAGTTCACTTTAGGGACAGATGAAATAATAAAAGAAGATACATTCGAATACAAAAATACTTCATGGGAAGATCAGCTAACGAAGTATAACGACGAAGAGATAGAATACGACGCAATAGGTAATCCTATAAAGATAGGAAATAAGACTTTGACATGGACGAATGGAAGACAGTTAAAAACGTTAGAACAAGCTGATAGAACGATAAATTACTTCTATAACAAAGATGGTATCAGAGTAGGTAAGAATTCTAGTGGCATTTTATGTGAGTATTACTTAGAAGGATCGAATATAGTGCTTGAAAAAAGGTACACAGATATGATATATTATATACGAGATGATGTAGGATCATTAATAGGAATGAAGTACAAGGACAAGATGTACTACTATATCAAAAACTTACAAGAAGACATCATCGGAATCATGGATGCAGGCTTCAACAGGGTAGCAACATATGAATACGATGCATGGGGAAGAATACTATCGATCAGGGACGAACTTGGAGAAGAGATAAAGGACGAATACCATATAGCCTGTATCAATCCATTCAGATACAGAAGTTATTATTACGACGAAGAGAGTGGATTATATTATTTAAAGAGCAGATACTACAATCCTGTGTGGGGTAGGTTCTTGAATGTGGACACATATCTCGGTGTGAATGGAAGCGTATTAGGATATAATCTATATAGTTATGTCAACAACAATCCAGTAAATGCAACAGACAGCAGTGGTAAGTTTTTAAAGAAGGCTTGGAATTGGATTAAGAAGACCGCAAAAAAGATAGTCAATAAAACAGTAAATACTGTCAAAAAAATTGTTACAAATGTGAAGGAAGCAGTAGTTAACTTTGTACAAGCTAAGAAAAGTTTTGTAGCAGAAGGTGGCATCGGATTTGGTCTTGGCGGCGGAGGAACTTTTAATGCATTGGGTGGAGAGTTGGCAGTTTATAAGGATATGACTTTTTCTTACTCATCAGAAAATAACAAAATAGCATCGTCTACTATTGGACATGCTGGTTATTCTCTTTTTGGTTTTGGTTATGGAAATGAGGTTCAACACTTTGATGATGGTATTGAAACAAATGGGAGATTTCATGATAACCTTTTTATAAGTGATATTTATTTAAGAAATTGTCCAAATACAGTCATATCAAACGATTTTTCTTTAGGAGACAAACTAGTTTTTGATGCGAATGATACGCCTGCAACATTCATAGGAATTGATTTATCGCTTCACGTAGGTATAGGAGGGCATATAAAAATTGGTTTTACCATAGAAAATGAGGAAAAATAATATGAAAAAGTTAGGTAAATTAAATAGAACAAGACGATTAACATCGAGCTTTATAGATTGGTTGATCGCATTATTCTTAAGCGAAAAAATAATCTTTTTGATTAGGGTGTTTTTTAAAAATGAGCATGTTGTAGGAATACTAGGGCTATTTACAGCAATACCAGCATTAGTGTTTTTACTAAGAAAAAAAGACACATATTTTCCAAGTCAGTACAGGAGTTTAGGTAAGAAAATAATGGGATTGTATATAGTTGATGAAAATGGAAAAATGGTAAGGGACAAAAGTCTAATTGAACAAAAGAATAAAATCACATTAACACTTTCAGGATGGGCTTTTTATATCTATAGAGTATTATTTTTCAACGAATCAGAAGCAGAAGATAAATTAAAAATTTATGTAATAAGTAAAGAGAATTTAAATTAGAATGTGTTATCTGTGGACAAGAAAGAAATAAAGAAAATAGGTGAGTTAAACTAATGAATTTAAAAATATATCAAAATGACCAGAGACTAAAAAGCATTAGTTAAAAGGTCCGGTGCAACTTTTTGATGGGTAGTTTTATATCCTTTCTCAATTCTAATATATAATAGCAGTTTGGGTAATAGAAAATATAATACTGAAGTAAGATGATTTTTTAAAGAAGGTTCACATCACTAAGAACCTTCTTTTCTTATCTATGAATATAGTGATATCGACATAATAAAGAAAATGGCTCAAAATATATAATAGATTATTTATGATTGAATAATAATGAACACTTCATGGGAAGATCAGCTAACGAAGTATAACGACGAAGAGATAGAATACGATGCAATAGGTAATCCTATAAAGATAGGAAATAAGACTTTGACATGGACGAATGGAA
>CASRZA010000063.1 GCA_949439935.1 uncultured Bacilli bacterium | reverse complement strand
CCCGACGACGATAGATGCAATGAATGGCAATTTTGTGCCCGTGAAGTAAGCAACCGCCATATTCGCAAATATCGCAAATTCGATTACTAGCACTAAAATGAATGGAAGACTAAACGATTTTAAAACGATTAGCATCAGAACAAAGATGATTCCTATCGAAAGATAATTTACTACGATAAAGTCGTGATCAGCGATTTCGACTAGGTCTTTCGTCAAGCTTCCTTCACCTGCGATGATGGCTTTTTTGTCGTATTTTTTTGTTATCTCATTTACTTCGTCTATCTGTTCATTAAGTTCTGTGCTCGCAACTTCATAAGTCGAGTTAAGTAAAATGAGTTGATATTTATCGGATACGAACATTTCATGTAATTCGCTCGGTAGCATGTCTACTGGTATGCCTAGTGACTCTATAGACGTAGGCGCGAGTACTAGATCTATGCCATCTAAATTCTCTAGTTCTTTTGTAAGCTTCTCAATCTCATAGTTCGAAAGATCGTGGTCTAGTAATATGATCTCCGGAGACACGATGTTAAAACGTTCTGCAAGCTCTTTGTTGGCTACTCGGCAAGGTAGGTATTCCGGTAGAGAGTTATCCAATTTGTAGTAAACTTCGACGCCGTTGTTTCCTATTATGGCCGGGATGGCAAGAAGACCAAAAATACAGACGATTAAAATAGTACGTTTCGTTGCAAGTTTTTGAATTACCTCGAACTTTGGCAAAAACGTTTTATGTTTCGTTTTTTCTATCGTTTTCTCGAACATTAAAAGCAGTGCGGGGAATAAAGTTAAAACACATATTAATCCGCATAGTACACCCTTGGCCATGACAAGTCCTATGTCTTTTCCAAGTGTTAAGTTCATTCCGCATAGAGCTAAAAAACCTGCGATGGTCGTCAACGATGAACCTAATACCGATTTGAAAGTCTCTGTAATGGCAGTTGCCATCGCTTTTTGTGACGTCTTATACTTGCTTTTTGATTCTTCATATTTATGATATAAGAATATCGAAAAGTCCATTGTAACTCCTAACTGGAGAACGGCTGTGATCGCTTGTGTTATATATGATATCTCGCCCATAAAAATGTTTGTACCCATATTATAGATGATCGCGAAGCCTATATTTCCTAGTAGAAAAATAGGGATGAGATATGAATCTGTAGCAAATAATAAAACTAAGATACATAGAACTACTGCAAATATGATGTAAGCTGCCATCTCTTTGTTGGATAGATTCATCGTATCGAGGACCATCGCCGTCATACCGCTTACACTATTCTCGTCTTTGACGACTTTTCTCAACTCTTCGATAGCTTTAATCGTCTCACTTTCAGAAGTCGAAGTATCGAACGTGACTACGATCGCAGTCTTTCCGTCTTTATATACTTTGTCGAGAACTTCTGTAGGAAGCATATCTAGAGGAATCGTTCGATCGGTTAAATCGGCGATGCTTAAAACCATATTCACGTGATCGATTTCCTTTATTTTATCTTCCACATCTAGTAACTCTATAGAAGAGGACTTGTCTGTAATGACAAATGAAAATGCTCCGATTCCAAATTCGTCGATTAAGATGTTTTGCCCTTCTACAGTTTCGATATCAGAGGGCAAGTATACTAAAATGTCGTAGTTTATCTTCGTATTTACGTAACCAAGTATGGCTGGTATGAGTAAGATTACAGAGAGAACGACGATCAGTGTACTGTGTTCTGATATCCATTTTGAAATTTTTTTCATAATTCACCTCTTTCGTTAAGATATTATATTCGAAGCAAATCTAAAAATCATTTACAATAATTGCACATGTGTCGGATAATAGACAATTTTAGAAAAGTGTTGAATATTTTGACATAATAAAAACTTTTCGTCAAACAGAGGAATGAGTTTCTATAGTACATTCTCAATATGATTGTTAGGAACAATATAACGTCTTTGAGGCCGAGTATTATGAGTTTTCGTTGTCGTAAAGATAGTATTTATGTGATAGGACAAAAAGTATTATATATCTGTGCTTTCGATCTATTTGGTTTTAAGAAGTTTTATGATACAATACTGTCTGAGTGATCGATCAGGGAGGCCCATATGAAGAAAAAATTTTTTGAAGATGAAGTGACGGAGTTTAAAAAGTCTACTGGTGAACTTAAGGAAGCTATTATTTCAATAGTATCTATATTAAATAAACATAAAAACGGTAGACTGTATTTTGGAATCAAAGATAATGGTGAAGTTGTAGGTCAGGAAGTAAGCTCTCAAACTTTGAGAGATATATCGGACGCAATCTCTAATAAAATTGAACCGCGTATTTACCCTAAAATATCGAATGTAAAAATAGAGAATAGAGATTGTATCTTAGTAGAGTTTGATGGTGATGACACTCCATATCTTGCAGACGGACGAGCTTATATTAGAGTTAGTGATCAAGATAAGAAACTTTCGATCAATGAAATGAGAAAAATATTGTTGAAAAGTGCTGAAAATGAAAAGTGGGATGAAAGGATTTCAGATAAAAGTATCGATGATGTCAACGAAGATATCTTGAAAGAGTATATTGTGAGAGCCAATGAGGCAAAAAGAATATCGTTTAAATATTCAAATAAACGGGATATACTTAATAAGTTGGGCATATTAAAAAATGATAGGCTTATAAATGCTGGTAAAGTATTATTTTGTGACAATACAGGTGTCGATTTGCAAATGGCGATTTTTGCTACGGATACTAAGACAACGTTTATCGACATCGATAAAAAAACGGGAAGTTTATTTAGTTTAATCCAGGAAGCTCAAGACTATATTAAACGAAATATAATTTGGAATGTCGAAATTACGGATAAAAGGGAAGAGAAACCGGAAATACCTGTTAACTCTATCAGAGAGGCTATTGTGAATAGTTTTGTTCATAAATCATACATCGATCCTAAAGGTCCAGAAATATCCATCTTTAAAAATCGAGTAGAAATATATAATCCTGGTCCATTTCCTTTGGAATATACTCCAGATGATTATATTAATAATCGTGCACATTCGGTTTTAAGAAATCCAATCCTTTCTGGATTACTGTATAAGTCGAGTGATGTAGAAACTTTTTCATCAGGTTTACAGAGAATATATGAGGAGTGCAAAGCAAGCAATGTAGATGTTCATTTTAGAACGGAGAAGTATAGATTCACTGTAATATTTTTTAGAGAAGGTTATAGAAGAGAAGAAAAAGTTATTGATGCCGGTATAAATGCCGGTATAAATGCCGGTATAAATGATACCCAAAAGAAAATTTTGATTTTAATCGGGGAAAACAAATTTATCAGTTTAGAAGAAATAGCAAATATACTCGGAATGAATAAAAGAACTATTGAGAAAAGTGTCGAGAATTTAAAGGAGAAGAATCTTTTAAAAAGAAGGGGATCAAAAAAATCTGGATTTTGGGAAATACTTAGCTAAATCATGTAAAAATGGTCGGATGCAACCGATAATATACATAGAAACAACTTAAATTTGGTAGAACGCAACCGGCGTTCTATGGTATATTTTTAGACAAGAAGAGGTGATTTTTATGAGTTTTAATGAAAAACTTCAATATTTGAGAAAAGAGAATAAACTTTCTCAAGAACAGCTTGCAGACATGCTCGATGTTACAAGACAATCGGTATCTAAATGGGAATCTGGTACGACTTATCCTGAAATGGATAAACTCATCATGCTATGTAAAATCTTTAGGTGTAGTTTAGATGATTTAACTAACGACGAAATAGTCGATATAAAAAGTGTAAGTCAGAAGTCTAGTAGCAACAATATAATGGGTAATCTTTTAGATAATTGTCTAGAGATCATCAATAAGACAGTCAACATGTTTAGAAATATGACGTTTAAACAGGTCGTAGGCTGTGTAGTATCATTATTGATCTTGGGGTTATTCCTAGCTATAATGAGGATTCCTTTTGAAGCGTTAGAACAAGGAATATATTCTGTTTTGAAAAATATCGGACGTCCTGCGATCATAGGATTTCTTTCGGGACTCTTTAATCTGATTATCGATATCATCTATTTTGCATTGTATATTTTGGTATTCGTCTATATTTATAAAGTTGCTTATTTAGATAAATATGAATTTGTAGATAAATCTAAATTAAATAATAAAGAGAACGAAAGTAAAGATAGTAGTGAAGATGACGAAAGAGCAGAGTTCATTCGTGAAGAGAGATCGGTCAGACCGTCTAATGTGAAGGAATATAAAGAGAACACTCTATTTAAAATATTGGGTGGTCTAGTGATAGGCTTTGTAAAGTTCTTAGTGTTATTTGCGGCTATACCTGCTATTATACTCTTGATGGTATTTTGTTTCTTACTAGTAATAGATCTATATTTGATTAGTGAGGGTATAGTATTCATCGGAACCATGATAGGACTCTTATTCGCTATAGTTCTATCGGTCTGGTTCTTGGAGCTTTTGAGTATCTTCATATTTAATAGAAAGGCGTCATTTAGAAGGTTACTGTGGACATTCATTATTTCGATTATAGGTCTTAGCATGTCTGGTGGATTATTCGTGTTAGAATTATCGAAATTAGAGTTCGTCGAAAGCGTTCCTGAGAATCTAAAATTATCGACGGAGGAATATGAATATGAGATGACTCCAGATTTTGCTATAGGAGGATACCATTATTATTGGAGTTATAATGAGTTCGAAGTCGATGAAACACTTGGCAATAAAGTGAAGTTTGAAGTTAGTACTTATGATGAATTTTTAAAAATCGGCGTAACAGAAACTTTAAAATCTTATAATATCGTCTATTATGATAATTATGGTGGAATAAATAGCCATTCGAAAAAGATGCTCGAGTTGGTAAAGGAAAATCTTAAAGAAAATAAGATATACGATTACAGTGAACTACATAGAGCACATGTAAAAATTATCGCTAGTAGTAAGAATCTAGAAAAAATAAAAGCGAATACGCTCAAATTAGAAGAATACGAAAGGGAAAATAATATCCGATGCGAATATGACGAATATGAAGACATGCTTTCTAAGTATAGAGATGATTTAGAAGAACTTCAAGTTGAAAATGCAGAATTATTGGAACAAATTCGTGAATTAGAAGACTATAAAGAGAGAGTTCAAGATATTTTAGGAGAATAAAAAGACACTTTAATAGTGACTTTTTTTCTTGTTTATAAGGTCTCCTTTACTACAACGGTTTCCCCACGAGTCGATCATTTGATGATTTTTGCTCACACAGATTATTTCACAATGGTTTGAGCACCCATTGCATTCTACGCCTTTAGTTTCGAATTCTTCGTCGGCCATCGAGAAGTCGAAGTTTGTTTTATTCGTCGCGTTTTTAGAGAGAATCGCTACTCCTAATGCTCCCATCAGGTGACCATTTTTATCGACTATAACTTCGGTTCCTACTTCGTTTTCGAAGGCCTTTTTAACACCGACGTTTTTACTTACTCCTCCCTGGAAAATTATCGGCGAATATATCTTTTTGCCTTTTCCCACATTGTTTAAATAGTTCGATACCACACTGTTGCACAATCCTGCGATGATATCTTCTTTTTTATAGCCCATTTGTGCTTTATGTACGAGGTCACTCTCGGCAAAGACCGTGCAACGTGCAGCGATTTTGGTCGGCTTTTGACTGGTAAGAGCGATCTTTCCAAAGTCTTCGACTGCTACGCCGAGTCTTTCTGCTTGGCTCGACAAGAAGGCGCCAGTTCCTGCTGCACACAGAGTGTTCATCGCATAATCAGTCACTATTCCATCTTCTATCAAAATTATCTTTGAATCTTGCCCACCTATTTCGAAAATGGTTCGTACATCAGGATATAGGGATAGGGTACCTATAGCGTGAGCTGTTATTTCATTTTTGACGACCGTCGCATTTAGCATAGATCCTATAAGTTTGCGGGCCGATCCAGTCGTACCGATTCCGATTATTTTAACTCGATCATTGTCTACTTGATCTTTCAAACTGTTCATCAGTCTTTTTACTGCATCTATAGGATTTCCTTTCGTCCATATATAATCGCTTGCTAGAATGTTGTTTTCTTCATCTATGACGACACCTTTTGTCGAAATAGATCCGATATCTACTCCTAAATATGCATTCATTTTATCTCCCTTTCTTTATTTTTAACATATCGTAAAATGCTTCTAAGCGCGTCTTGATGCCGATTTCACTAGTTTGAGAGTCAAACGAGAAATATATGATAGGAATCTTTCCTTCATCACATACTCTTTTTATGATGGGAATCGCTCCTATCTCTGGGGTACATCCGAAAGGCTTTATGTGGATGATTCCATCGTAATCGTTGTCGATCAAATATTTTGTTCTATATACATTGTCCATACCGTCGGCACCAAGTGTATATTTGCAATAATCTTTGATATATTTAAGCATCTTTTTTTCTCTTAGACGTTTTTGAAATAACAGATACGTGACATTCGTAAATCTTTTTATTTCTATGTTCATACTTGCTAGTTCCCGTTCGAGGAAATAACTTGAAAATGGCTCCATCGATGTATAAAGTTCACCGATTATACCTACTTTTAGACAATTATCTGGTTTGTCGATCGGCAACATTAAAAATTCCTTTTTATATTTATGATATGCACCAATCAAAGAGTGGATATTTTTGCAAGAAGAAAAGTCGTCTAGCATTTCTTTTTTTAGGGTGGTAAAACTCCCTTTTTCTTTTTCAAAACCGATATTTTTTCTTATTATTTTATCGATTTCATCCATGAATCGAACCATGAGAATCGTCATTATTCCATAGTAAGAAGATTTAAAAATATTTGTCTTAGGATTTATTCTTTTCATCATCTTGTAGATATGTTTAAGGTATACGTGACCATTTTCACCTAACGTTAACAGTTCGAAGTTATAGCCTAAATCCTTTAATATTTTTTCTTGTACTTCTGGATAGTATCCGTATCGGCATCCGCCTCCAGCTTGTATTAAAATGTTCGCTCCAGCGTCTAGAGTTTCGATAAAATTACCTAGATTATACTTGAAGGGGACACATACGAAGTCTGGCGAATGCTTTGTCCCTAGTTCGATCGTTTTTTTAGTAATCGGAGGAGCTTCTATAACTTCGTAGGAAGTTAAATGGCCTAATAAAAATTTAATGGGTATGTGGTAATCTCCTAAATGAGGGAAACTGATGATCGGCTTTTTATTCATGTTTTTTTCTCTCCTCTATAATGTCGATGAAGCTCTCTATGCGGGTGATGAGTCCTGTATTTGAATCTGATTCGTCTATTATTAGATTTATTATAGGAATATGGACATTTCTTAAGATCATCTCGTTGGAAAGCGAATCTGGACCACAAGGAAAGGATGTGATCAATATAATGCCATCGACCAAGGGTTCGTGATAGGCGATCGAAGCGATCATTTCTTTATTGAAAGTCCAGTAGTTGCTTTTACTTATCGGTTCGATTTCTTTATCGATGTCTAGAGCCTGGTAAACATCTGAATAAAATACTTCGATGTCGCTGTTTTTTAGTACGGCTTCTATCTGTTTTCCGATAAAGTCGTCGTATAAATTGTATGGGTGACCTGCCAGTAATATTTTCAGTTTTTTTGTGGTTTTCAGGATTACAGATCGTTCTTTGGCTTTTTTCTTTTTTTGTTTCTCTTCAGATAATTTGGCGAGATTATAGGCATTTAATGCCTGTACTTTTGAAAATCCTAATCTTTTTCCCATGGCAATAAAGCCTTTTTCTTCTGTGAACCCTTTTTCTAAATCTACATTGTAAGTTAGTATTTGTTTATCGAAGACATTTTGGGTTAAATCATATAGAGCTTGAAAATTTGTGCATAGTTGCTCTTTCTTTTTTAGACATTTTAATCTCGGTACTAGTACATAGTCACATTTGTCCATCAGATATTCGACGTGTCCCATGTAAATTTTCATAGCTAAGCACGATTCGTCAAGACTTTTTCTGATTCCCATTTCGAGTATGTCTTTGTTAGTATCTGGGCTCAATACGACCGTACAGCCTAGTTTTTCAAAGAATGCAGTCCATAGAATGCTATATTTGTAATAAAGTAATGCTTTAGGTATTCCTATTTTTATATTGTTCATTTAATCATTCTCCAATTTAACTATATGTCAAAGTAGCCGCATTAATTAAACTTTTTTATTGAGCTTATGTTATAATAGAAAAGAGAGGATAGTCTGATGAACAGTAAAAGCAATAAAATATTTAAATATATATTTAATTATCTGGTCTTAGTTGCTATTTTAAAAAATGTGCATTATCTAATAGGTATCAGTTTTGATCGCTTAGAAGCATTTCCTTTAGCATACATCCCAGTTGGTTATTTGATAGTTAAAAATGTTTTTTATAAAGATTTAGAAAAAACTAAATTTGCAAAAAAGGATTTTCTTTATATATTATTAGTAGGATATACTACCATAAACATTTTATTTATGATGCCTTTCTTTTACGACGTTTCTATCGTAGCATTTTTGTCGATACTTAAACCTAATAATGATAACTGTGGCGTGGGAGAGGAAACGATGGTGTATATAAAGGAATACTATGAGAAACAAGCTAAAATTGAGAGTGAAAAGGGCAAGTGAGTTCATAAATTTGCCGTGAGAGCATAAATTATATTAGATGTCTCTTATGTATTTGACAAACAGCTGTTTCTAGTGTAGAATATATAGCGTGATGAGACATGTTGTTTCACGATTTTGGAACCGTAGCCAAGTGGTAAGGCATGGGTCTGC
>CASRZA010000062.1 GCA_949439935.1 uncultured Bacilli bacterium | reverse complement strand
GTAGTCGCTGGGGTCTCAAATCCTGTCGTTTTGTTACTTGGGTTTACTTTGATGTTTAAATATTCTAATGCTTCCCCTCCTGTAGTTATCTTTGGTACATCTTTATCAAAATATAGATTACATGCATCAGCATGACTTACTTTCAAATTTATCGCTTTCGTAGTTGGATCTTGTGATAAGATTCCTCCATTTTTACAGGTGCTCTTTTCTATATTTAGTACATATCCTTCTTTAGGAAACTCTTTTGAGCTTGGCATTTGATAATTTCCCTCTTCATCTTGGACATACATCGCGATCATTTCTTTTTTGTTTTCGTAGTTTTCTAAATCGTCAGGTTTATTCAGTAAGTTACAACTCAATCCACCTGCTAGCACTACTCCTAAGCTTCCCAAAACTATCAGTTTTTTCTTAAATCTTCCCATGCGAAAAGGCCCTACTTTCTATTTATCCGGACCTTGTGTTTATCCGGACCTTGTGTTTATCCGGACCTTGTGTTTATCCGGACCTTGTCTACTCTTAAATTCTATACCACCTTGTGGATGCTTGTCAAGACTTTTTTCAACGATTTATGGTAGGATCGTAAGAGTTCACAGTCTTAAAAGGAGTTTATAACTATGACAGCTATATCTGATTTCTCGATTAAGTTGTTATTCCTCGTCCTACTAAAAGAAGGAGATCTTTTAGAATATTATCATCTTGGACACGATGTAATTTTCCATCTTTGTTTTCTGAGAAAAAGATATCTCTTTCCTCGTCTAGTGAAAGACTGCACATATATAAGTACTCAGATGATTTTATATGTAGGACATTTATTATATAGTATTCTTTATCATTTTCTAAGGTTATGATTTTACCTTTTTTAATTTCCATGTGTTACCTCATTAATTTTCCTTGAATTTTAAATCCTAATGCTATGCATGAATTGAACACTGCACTTATAAGTGCTGAGATCGAAATTCCTTCTAGGTGGTTTTCCATGTAGTCTCTATGATAGATCAACTCAAAGATTTTTATTAAAAAGTCGTGTTGAGCGGCCGTCTTAGTGCTCAATATTTTGTCTGTTAAATACATGCTTTCGTTTAACTCGAAGTTGAAATTTAGTAAGTAGACGACTAATGTTACTATAGCTGTACTAGCTCCAAAAAGAATAATTTTAGGAATGATAGATTCTTGTTCTTCGTTGTTAGGTTCTCTTATATTTTTTATTTCCATGATAGTCTCCTTTTTTTTGTATAGTACTATATCATTTTTGAGGTGGATTGTCTATATTTTATTTTTTGGAAATTCTTTGTGACCATTAAAAAATACCGCTTTTTTGCGATATTCTTACATCTTTTCTGGTATTTCAATTCCTAGTATGTTCAATATAAATTCGTTTGTTTTAAGAACTAGGTCACTCATTGTCAGCCATGATTCTTGTTTGTCTTTATCTTGTTCGCTTAGTATATAGTGTTCGGCATAGAAGGAATTGTAGAGATTAGTCAGTTTAAAGATATATTCACATATCTCATTTAAGAGTTTTTGATCGATTCCTCTTTTTAAGACTTCTGATA
Source organism: uncultured Bacilli bacterium (assembly GCA_949439935.1). Classification (GTDB taxonomy): domain Bacteria; phylum Bacillota_I; class Bacilli_A; order RF39; family UBA660; genus RUG11867. The sequence continues at coordinate 7,184 of CASRZA010000062.1, read as the reverse complement.
ATCCAATGAGATGTAGTATGATCTCTCTTTCTTTTTCTGTAGAGATTGCAGTGTATTTTTTATAAGAAAGATCTGTTTCTTCTGCTTTTTTCAAAATAGATTTGATACGGACTGTGTTATATAGAAGGTAAGGACCTGTCTTGCCGTTTAGATCGCTGAATTTCTCTGGATCAAATATATAATCTGTGGTTCTATTTGGCAATAAGTCAGCATATTTAATGGCTGCTACAGATACGATTCTCGCTAGGTCTTCTTTTTCTGATTCTGCAACATTGTCACCTATTTTTTTGTAACACTCGTCGTATACTAACTTATATAAACTCTTTAAGCTTAGTACGCCGCCGTCCCTCGTTTTGAACGGTTTTCCGTCTTTTCCATTCATAGTTCCAAAGCCTAAATGAACGAGAGGCATGTTTTCAGGTACGATCTTGGTTTTATATGCTGCTCTGAATGTTTGGACGAAGTGTAATTCTTGACGTATGTCTGTGAAGTACCATATTTCGTCGAGTTTAAATCTTTTCGTGCGTGCGTATATAGTTGCTAGCTCTGTCGTGTCATAGAGTACTCCTCCGTCAGATTTTTTTAGCATGAATGGTGGAATCTCTCTCGCGTCTCCCTCTTCGTTTACGAATATTACTTCTGCTCCATTGCTGATTTCAGTGTAGTTGCCTTTTTCTAGATATTCTAAAAGTTCGGGTATGTATTCATCCGCGGCAGCTTCACCTTCCCAAAGATCAAACTCGGCATTTAAAAGATCATAAATTTTTTTGATGTCATCTCCAGAAGTTTTGACGATGTGTTGCCAAAGTGCACGGTAGCCTCTCTTTCCTTTTTGTAAGTCGACAGTGATTGCACGGGCTTCGTTTAAGTAGTTTTCATCTTCTTTAGATTTGGCACTGGCATAGGGATAGATCTCTGCGAGATCTTCAGCAGTGACTGGACTCTCTGTAGGGTACTCTCCTGCAAAAGATTCATCGAAATACGGTAAATCTGGCATACGGTTTTTAATCTCTAGGATAACTAGACCCATAGGTCTTCCCCAGTCTCCTAGATGGACGTCGCTTATCGTATTGTAACCGCAGGCTTTTAAGAGGCGGTTTGTAGCTTCTCCTATATTCGCACTTCTCAAGTGTCCTACGTGAAGTTCTTTAGCGATGTTTGCACCACCGTAGTCTAGAAGAATAGTTTTACCGTCACCTTTATAGACGTTTTTTTCATAATCTTCGTGAATGTCGTTCATATAGGTTATTAATACTTCGTCAGAAAAGGTTATGTTTATGAAACCTGGTCCGGCGACGTTTAAATTAGTGTACTTGTCGTTTTGAGATAGTTCGCTAACTATCTTTTCGGCAAGTTCCCGTGGATTCATATGATTTTTGCCAGCGATCGCCATACATCCATTATATTGATAGTCTCCAAGATCGGGTCTATTAGAAGGTGTAATGACTACTTCTTCGCCGTATCCCATTTTTTCTAAAATTTTTTTTATATCTGTCTTTAAATTTTCAATTAAATACATATGTATCTTCTCCTTGGTAATAATGATATATTAATTATTAAAAAAAGACAAGAATTTTTGTTTTTCTGTCCATTGATTTTGATAAGATGGGACGTAATCAATAAAAAATGCCCATCAAGGAAGCATTTATAATTGCCAGTCAATAGGTTTTAAACCTTTTTCTATGAGAAAGCTGTTGGTCTTTGAAAATGGTTTTGAACCAAAGAAGCCATTTCTTGCACTGAATGGAGATGGGTGTGGAGATTCTACTATATGGTGTATGGGATTCGTGATATAGAACTTTTTGCTTCTAGCAAATGAACCCCATAATATAAATACTACTGGCGTTTCTTTTTCGTTAAGTTTTTTTATGATGTTATCTGTGAAGAACTCCCAACCTAGTGCACTGTGACTTCCAGCTTTATCTTTTTCAACTGTTAAAATGGCGTTTAACATGAGTACTCCCTCTTTTGCCCATTTTGTCAGATCGCCACAGGTTGCAGGTTCTCTTATGCCTAAGTCATCGTTAATCTCTTTGTAGATGTTCTGTAGTGATGGCGGCACGCGAACTCCGGGTTTTACTGAAAAGGACAAACCGTGAGCTTCGCCTGTCCCGTGATATGGATCTTGTCCAACGATGACAACTCTCGTATTTTCGTAGCTCGTAAGTTTAAGTGCTTCAAAGATATTTTCCTTAGGTGGAAATACTGTCTTTGTAGCGTATTCTTTCTTGGCTAATACCATCGTGTTATAAAATTCTTTTGAATTTGTAACTTCTTCTAGAACTTGGTCCCAGTCATTGTTAAATAATTTCATTTAATTCACCTACTTATGATAACTTTCGTTATTATTTATTTTAAATGCTCTGTAAATCTGCTCTAAAAGTACGCCTCTGAATAGACCATGGGGCATAGTAAAATCTGAAAATGATAGGAGCATGTCAGAGCGTTTTTTAACTGATTCATGGAGACCTTCTGAGCTGCCGATTATGAAATTTATTCTTCCTGCATTTTGAAATATCGAATCGATCTCGGAAGCAAAAGTCATGCTGTCGAACTTTTTTCCCTGTATGTCACAAGCGATCGTATAATCTTTATCTTTGATGTACTTCAATATGTTGGTTGCTTCTTTGTCGAGATCGTTTTCATCTTTTAATTCGATTATTTCGATTTTATGGTATTTGGATATCCTTTTCTTATAATCTTCTACTAAATCTGCAAGATATTTTTCTTTTATTTTTCCTAGACAGATAATTTGTATCATACTACTATTCCCTCTGTCTTTTCTTTCTGTGTAGCAACTTCTAAGTTGTTGAAGTCTATTTCATATTCTTTCAAGGTCTTTTTTACTGTCCTTAAGGCTTCTTCTTTGGTATTATTCTCTTTGCTCAAGTGAGCAAGTATAACTTTTTTTGTGTGTGGACCGATAAGTTTCGATAGATAGAAACCTGCCGAATTATTTGAAAGATGTCCATGATCCGATAGGATTCTCGATTTTAGCCATTTAGGATAGCTTCCATTCATGAGCATTTCGACATCGTGGTTTGCTTCCATGACGTATAAATTTTTATCTCTTAGAAGATCAAAATATTTTTGATTTAGATATCCTGTGTCTGTCATATAGACCATCGACGATTCTTCGTCTTCTATTAAGTATCCGCGAGAATCGACTGCATCATGGCTCGTTTTAAAGGGAACGATGCGAGTATTTCCTATTTCTAAGGAATCGCTTTTGACGATCAATTTATCGTATTCGCTGAGGAAGTCTAATTCTTCGAGCATTTTTTCTGTCAATACGATCGTCGGTTCATTACGTTTTATGAACGTCTTTATTGCACCTGTATGATCTGAGTGAGTATGAGTCATGAATATGTATTCTATTTCTTTTGAATCGACACCCAATTCATCTAGTTTGGTCGTAATGTATTTGGTATTCATTCCTAGGTCTAAAAGAATTTTCGTGTCTTTCGTTTCGATATATGTCGAATTTCCCTCTGAACCTGAGGCTAAGACACTTACTAACATGCGAACGCCGCCTTACAAGGGTTGAGTTTGTTACCTCCCACGTCTCTTATTTCGAAATGTAGATGCGTTCCCGTCGAACTTCCAGAGTCTCCCATGTAGCCGATTACTTGTCCCTTAGTGATGGTTTGACCAAGATATACAGGAATGTTGTTTTTCATATGGGCATAGTAGATGATTAGACCTTTTGAAGTCTCTATTTCGACATAATTTCCGAATTGTCCACCACATGAAGAACCATAATATCCACGGTCTGGGCATGATTTGTAGAGTTTTACAACTGTTCCTTCTGTTGCAGAGAATATAGGCGAACCGAAACCACTTCCAGATATGTCTATTCCTCCATGAAGTTTACCCCAACGATAACCAAAACGGCTTGTGATAACGTATGGACTTATCGTAGGCCATCCCCAGTCGGTTTCTGAAGTAGCAGGTGTACTGTTTCCACCCCAGTTATATGATGGTCGAGTACCTTTGACGATGATCTTACTCACCGGTTCAGAAAGAGTCGTAGTACTACTTACGAACAATGTGGTCGTCTCTCCGTTTTTGGTTACGACTTTTTCTGTAAGTCTCGCCTTTCCTTTTACACCTTGCTGTTTGACGTATGACTCACTCGTAGTCAATTTGTTGCTGGTCTCTGTTATAGTATCGTAGGCTGTCTCTACTTCTGCGATGACCTCCGATTCTTCGACGATCGTAAATTGTGGATCGATGAGTCCTATATTTAAAACTTGCCCTGGGCTTAAAAGCGTATTTACACTCGTCAATCGCGGGTTAGCTATGAGCAATTCTTCATTACTCAGCTCGTTGTTATAAGCGACTGTCTCGATCGTATCTCCCTCTTTGACCGTATAATCTTTTTGAGGTTCAAGTGTTCCAAACAATAGGTATTTTGTCAGGTCTTCTTGGTTGGTTATTATCTTTTCGTCTACACTTAGATAGTTTTCTTTGATAGTGATCTTTTCATCAAAATAGATGTTTTGAATGGTCTTTCCCGTATCGGTTATTTCTACCTGCGTATCGGTTATGTATGCCTGTAAACCTTCGGTTGTGATGAAGGCTCCTATCGCATCCATCAAAGCGGGTTTTAAATCGTCTTTATTTAAGATGTTTATATGCTTTGCTTCTCCTTCTTCAGGCTTGATAGTAACGGTATATCCTTTGATCGTGAATGTGCTCTTTTCTTCTATGATTTTGTAGATTTCGTCAGCTGTCTTTAGATTGCTATTATAGGTATTATATTCGATCGCTTCGAGTCCTTCTGGGGGATAGACTTTTTCGACTTCGAATTCGTTCTTAATGCTTTCTTGTTCTTGGTCGATAAGTTGATATAAGTTATCTTTGTTATCGAGTAAACCTATCTTTTTTCCATCTAGATATACCATATAGACGTTTTTAGCATTTTCGGTATGTACTCGTCCGAATCCGACAACAAATAAAAATATAGTCGTTGCGAAGATCAGGAAGATCCCCAACGGGTTAATTTGCTTTGACATCTTGTATGTCACTCTCCTTTTTCATATCCATGAAGTTACTGAAATTCTTTTCAAATAGTAATTCTATAGTTCCTGTGTTTCCACTTCTGTGTTTTCCTACGATTAGTTCTGTCACTGAAGTATTTCCACTTAGATCGTGTTTGTCTGGGTTGTAGTAGTCGTCTCTGTACAAGAAAGATACGATGTCCGCGTCCTGCTCGATAGATCCTGATTCACGGAGGTCACTCATAATAGGACGTTTATCTTCTCGAAGTTCTACGGCACGCGAAAGTTGCGCTAAGGCGATGACTGGCACGTGTAACTCTAGAGCCATCGTTTTAAGTGAACGCGATATTTCCGATACCTCTTGTTGACGGTTTCCGGCATATCTTGCGCCACCTTGTATCAGCTGTAAGTAGTCTATGATGACTAAGGCTAATCCCTTTTCAGAGTTAGCAAGTCTTCTGCACTTCGCCCTTATGTCTCCGACTGTTATTCCCGATGTATCCTCTATATATATGTTCGTTTCTCCTAGTTCACTCATCGCTTCGTTTACTTTTTGCCAGTCTTTATCGTCCAACTGTCCTGTTTGTAGGCGTTTCATGTCTATACCTCCGACAGAACCTATCATACGCTGAGCTAGTTGTTCTGCGCCCATCTCCATGTTGAATATGGCGACGGCTTTAGGGGTTGCAAGTGCCGTGTTTACTGCTAAGTTCACGGCGAAGGCTGTCTTACCCATAGCAGGACGAGCCGCGACGATTATGAGTTCGTGTTCGTGGAGACCACTCGTCATTATATCTAAGTCTGTAAAACCTGTAGGAAGTCCCGTGATGGCCGAGCCGTTTTGAGCAAGATACTCTAATCTAGCTTGTGTACTTCTAAGAACTTCGCTTATGCTTTTAAATTCTCCAGCTTTTCTTTCTTTAGTAACCTTAAAGATCTGTTGTTCTGCACCGTCTACTACTTCGTTCGTATCTAAAGATTCTTCGTAGGCAGAAGTCGTGATATTAGTAGATACTTCTATCAACTTTCTTCTCAGATATTTCTCTTGAACTATATTTATGTAATATTCGACGTTTGCAGCACTTACTATGGCATCGATGACATCTGTCAAATATTCCATTCCACCTATCAGGGCTAGAGTATTGTTCTTCTCGAGTTCATTCGTAAGGGTCGTATAATCTATAGGCTTTTTGCCCTCGTGCAGGTTGAAAATAGCTTCGAATATCTTTCTATTAGAATCGCTAAAAAACATCTCAGGAGTCAAGTTCTCACATACTTTATCTGCAGCACTCGGCATCAAGAGACAAGCACTTAGAACGGACATTTCGGCTTCTAGATTTTGTGGCATCTTTCTCGTTGCCATAGTAACACCTCACTTAACAAATATGTACTTTTATAGTTGCACTCACTTTTTTGTGCAAGTTTATTTTTACATTGTAGACTCCTAGGGAATCTATCTTAGTACTTAAATCGATCATCTTCTTATCGATTTCATACCCACGTTTTTTTAGTTCTTCGCTCAACTGTTTTGAAGATACTGTTCCGAAAAGTTTTCCGTCTGCACCAGATTTGAATGTAAAACTAAAATCATCTTTTTCCATCTTCGACTTCATCTCTTTGCATTTTGCGACGAGGGCTTCCTCGTCTTTGGCTTTTTTATCGAGTTCAGTTTCTAGTATGTTTTTACTCGTCTTCGTATACGGTACGGCAAGCTTATTTTTTATCAAGAAGTTAGTAGCATATCCGTCACTTACTTCGATTATATCGTCTTTTTTCCCTTGTTTTTTGACATCAGTTAAAAGTATTACTTTCATACTAACACCTCTTTCTTTACAAGAAATATTATAGCAAAGATAGTAAAAAAAATAAACCTTTATGAGGTTAAAATATATTCCTAGCATCTTTCCTTTTTGTACTTTAATCCAAACAATAAAGAGCCTCTTGGACTCTTTATTGCCACCACCTTTGGTGGGTTCAAACAGTCAAAGGACTATTTGATTTGGATTAAACTGTTCTATATCTTTTTATTTTGTTTTTCTTTCTTGTTCAGCCTTCGTTTTTGATTTTTCTGATTATCTTCCTCAGGCTAATCTTTGATTATCCTATTCGGAATGGATCATTTGCTTTTCCTGTTCCTCTCAACTGATTTAAGTATTCGGCACCCAGATTGATTACTGGAGC
>CASRZA010000061.1 GCA_949439935.1 uncultured Bacilli bacterium | reverse complement strand
CTCGAAAAGTTCGAGTTTCCTATCTATATGGTGCTTGAGACGAGACTTGAACTCGCACGGATTTCTCCATTGGCGTCTGAGACCAACATGTCTACCATTCCATCACCCAAGCAGAACTATATATATTCTAACATACTTCGCATTCTAATAAAAGAAAAACTGTGAGATAAACCTCTCAAACAGTTCTTCTTTTAATTTTTTTATGATATTTTTTATGCTTTCTCCTTGGAATACTTAGACGTATTATAAATCTATAAATACAAGGTGCCAAAAACCTAAGATAAGTAAGCTTATCCAAAGTTCTATTAAAAGGTCTTGTGATAAACATATAAATCGAACAATTGATCTTATTGATACACTGCATAAAAAACTTTAATATCTTGTGACGATGATTTAATTTATAATTTAAAGGTCTACAATAATCGAAACAAACATAATTTTCGCAACAATCGATTTTATTACTAGTATATCCTGCCCTTAACAATCCTTCTACGAAGGCGTTTCTCATACATCGATTAGGAAAATTTACACAAACTTTCATCGCTAGATCGCTAGGACATGAAAACTCACCTACATCGAATCCAGTTAACCACCAAGTCCTATCTTCTCGAGAAAAAAGAAGACAATTTTTATAGAGACTAAAACATATATCCAACATCTCACAATCGTAAGCTGCTCGATAAAAAGCGTGTTTTTTATAGTAATGATTATCCCTGACGTAGACTCCGACTTCTGCACCTGTCGTAATACCATACTGTCCTTTCCAAAATTCTATTCGATATTCCTTGCCTTCATATTCAAAAAAGATCGGTTCAGCATCCATAACCATATTAAAAAATGGTGCTTTTAGATCATACAGGTCAATATATCCCACATCTCTCTGCCAAGAATCTTTAAGAGATATGACGATGTCTTGACAATAATCGAACTCAAATCCAAAAGGATAGAGAGCCATATTGACATAAGATAGTTTTTCTTCTTCAGTCGAGCATTTAGTCATCCTGATAGCTATTTTTTTCCTATGACAAAAGAAAATTATTAATAAAATCAAAATCGCCACTCCAATAATTATATATATCAAAATTTCTTCACCCCCTATCTTATTTTATTAACGAGTCGGATTTTGGACTTGGCTATAGACTAGAAATTGAATAATTTAGAAAGCTTTTTACCATAACGATACTGGTGAATAAAAATGGCAAACATTAAAAGTGCAATCTCATTTGGCTTAGTAAATATACCCGTAGTTTACAACCCGATAATAAAGAATAACGATACCTCATTCAATCAACTTCACAAAAAGTGTCTAAATAGAATCCATTACCAAAAATACTGCGACCACTGTAAAAAGACAGTTAAAGATGTCGACATAATAAAAGGATACGAATATGAAAAAGGAGAATATGTGACTTTTACCAAAGAGGAACTCACTAATTTTCAAATAGATTCTAAAGACTCGATCGAAATCGTCGCCTTCGTACCTTCGACAGAGATCGAACCCTACTATTACGAAAAAAGCTATATTTTAACGACACAGAAAAAATCAAAAGCCTTCTCTTTATTTTTGGAAGTTTTAAAAAAGACAAAAAAAGTAGCGGTCGCACGTACTTCGATAAGCACCAAATTTTACTACGTCCTATTGAGATATTTTGAGGGTAACATACTCATGTCGACGATGTTTTTTGAAGAAGAAGTATATATTCCAGATTCTTCGATAGAATCTAAATTCTCCAAGCAAGAACTGGACTTGGCATTAAAACTTGTCGACCATCTGTCAAGTCACTTTGAACCTGAAAATTATGACGATGATTACCAAAACCAAATCAAAAACGCGATCGAAAAGAAAATTGAAGGAAAACCGTTACCCAAAAAGACAGCAAAGAAAAAAGCAAACGTCAAAGATTTGTTAAGTTCTTTACAGAAAAGTTTAGAGGCCTAAATGGAATATGGCACATACTTTAAGCCCATGTTATTAAAGGAAACTGATAACCCGTTTGACGACCGAGAATTTATTTATGAGATTAAATTCGACGGGATAAGGGCGACATTACATGTAGATCCTAAAGATATTAAAGTTTTTAGTAGAAATGGAACAAATTTGACAGATACATTTCCGGAGCTTAAAAGTATCTGTAAGCTAGTAAAAAGAAAAACTATACTAGATGGAGAAATCGTCGCCTTTAAAGACGGACTTCCAGATTTTTCGACATTACAAAGGCGAAATCTATTAAAAAACAAAATTCATATAACGAGGTTAACAGAGGAAATTCCCATTCTATTTGTCGCATTCGATTGTCTCTATGATGGCCGAGATCTTACGAAAATGCCGCTTTTTAAGAGAAAAGAGATTCTAGATTCTATCGAAGAAAACGCGTCATTAGCAAAAGTATCTTATATTTTCACAAATGGAAAAAAGCTTTTTGAAAAGGCAAAAAAGAAGAATCTAGAAGGTATAGTCGCCAAAAGGCGCGACAGTCTCTATTATCCGAATACAAGAAGTTCTGACTGGATAAAGATCAAAAATTTTACAGTTGAAAACTTCATTATAGGAGGTTATATTGACAATAAAGCAAAGTCCTCGCTCATCTTAGGAGAATATCGTATGGATAAATTATACTTTGTAGGAAAAGTCTCTATCGAGAGACGATCAGAACTATATCAAAAAATTAAACGTGAAAAAAAGAAGAAAACCTCTCCTTTTGCCGATCGTGACGATAAAAACGACGTTTACATTAAGCCAAAGATAAAGTGCCCTATTTCTTACATAGAGAGAACAGAAAGCAACCACTTGAGACAACCGGTTTTAAAAGAAAAGAGAAATTAAAATGGAAAAAACACTAAAAACTTATAATTCAAAAAGAGATTTTACGAAGACTAAAGAACCGATCGGAAAGAAAAAAACTTCAAATAAAAAACTGAGATTTGTCGTCCAACACCACAAAGCGAGAAGAGACCACTACGACTTTAGACTGGAATTGTGTGGAACACTCAAAAGCTGGGCAGTACCTAAAGGGCCTTCCTATGATCCCAAAGATAAAAGACTTGCCGTGATGGTCGAAGATCATCCCCTAGAATATAGGAACTTTGAAGGAACTATACCCGAGGGAGAATACGGTGGAGGAACAGTAATGCTTTGGGATGAAGGATATTGGGAAGCACTAGGCGATCCCAAAAAGAGCTTAAAAGAAGGATCACTAAAATTTATCTTACACGGCAAAAGACTTCTGGGAAAATGGACATTAGTACACTTTAAAAAAGATAACTGGTTACTAATCAAAGAAAAAGATTCTGTAATCTTATTTGACGATATCACCGATTTTCAAACTAGCATCAGGACAAAAAGGACTATGGACGAAATAACCGTGGACGCCAAACCACGTACTAAAAAAAATTCAAGAAAAGACGACATAGTCGAAGGCATAAAAATTACTAATCCCAATAAAGTCATTTACAAGAAACCAGAGACGACAAAATATGAAATAGCCGAATACTATAAAAAAGTATCGTCCAGGATGATGCCCTATTTAAAGCATAGACTGATTAGTACGATCCGTTGTCCAGAAGGAATAGACGGAGTTTGCTTCTTTAAAAAACATCTAGATTCACACAGTCCAGACATCGCAAAGATAGATGTACCGAATAAATCAGGAAAAAAAGAAGACTACTACTATATCACAGATACTCCAGGTATAATTTCGGAAGTCCAAATGAACAGCTATGAATTTCACATCTGGAGCTCCCAAGTGACGAACATAAACCACCCGAACGTTCTAGTATTTGACCTAGACCCAGACGAAGGAATCAATACCTCGAAAATTAGAGAATCCGCGAAAGACTTAAAAAGCATATTAGATGAATTATCATTAAAATCATACATAAAGACTAGTGGTGGCAAGGGTTATCACATTCTTGTACCGACTAAAAAGTTAAAAGACTGGTCAACATTTCGCGAATTTGCCAAAAACATAGCCGAACTCATGGAAGAAAAGTGGCCTGAAAAATATGTGAGTAACGTGAGAAAAGCTCAAAGAAAAGGTAAAGTTTTTATAGACTGGATAAGAAACACTAAGGGCGCGACGAGTGTCGCTCCATATTCTCTCAGAACCAAAAATAAACCAACCGTCTCGATGCCTATAAGGTGGAACGAACTTGGCAAAGTAAAGCCAGATGGCATAACTATAGACGATGCTATAAAAAGGTTAAAAAGAAAAGACCCTTGGGAAGATTTCTTCGAAATCGACCAATGAGTCTTTTTGTTATTTCTCTTTCTTTTTATAAGTAAACAACCGCGATGGGCGATGGCCACCACCAGTTTTCATCTTGTCAGTCTTTAAAACCTTGTCAGCGATTATTCTTCTAAAAGCCGGATCTAGTAACTTCTTTCCTAAAATTACTTCATAAACTTGTTGTAATTCCCCTAATGTAAAATATTCGCTCATCATATTAAAAACTATATCAGTATATCCGATTTTGTTCTTCAACCTTTCTAATCCGGACAATATGACTAAAGGATTGTCAAACGCTAGAGAATCGTTCTCGACGATCTTAAAAGAGTATCGATCTGTAGTCTGCTCCCGTAAAATTTTTCTTATTGAAAATTTAATCGTCTCAGATCCGTTGTCTAAGACCAAATCTACAATATCGTCACTTTCTTCGTAAAGGGTTATATCGAACCAAGATGTTTTCTCTCCTATTTTCTCGCAAAGACGATTTTTATCTATAAGGGCCATATAAGCCGATGAAATGATTCTCATACGTGGATCCCTATCGACATCTCCAAACGTATAAAGCTGCTCGAGATAAATATTCTCGAGATTAGTCTCCTCTTTTAAAACGCGTCTAGGAGCATCATCTAGATTTTCATCGATCCTTACAAATCCTCCCGGTAAACACCAACGCCCTTTAAATGGATAATTATCTCTTTTTACTAAGAGCACACTCATCTTTTTTTTATCTGTCTTTCGATAGTTCTCAGTCTCTTCGTTCGAAACGCTCAACATCAAAATGTCGACCATCATCGATAACTTTTCGAAAGTAGACGGATCATAATCCTTTAAAAATTCTTCTTCTGTATTATAATTTTTTGGCATTTCATTCACCCACTTCAATTATACATGATATTTAATCTGTTAGCAATTTTTCATTGATCTTTTGAGGGAAATTATAATGCCTCAACCTCATACACTTTATTTTTCTATCTCCGATTTCAGTTTCTATAGAATAAACATCGTCATAAACGTGTGTCTCTCCATCGATAGTTATTAAAATGCCATTGTCGCTGGTATTCTCCGGACACAAGGAGATCACTTTTCGATCAGGAACGATGACAGAATTTATAAGCGATCTATAGACTTTAGAATTTATAGGCGCGATCGGCGTAATTTGAAGCGTCGAAAAAGTATTAAACACGATGCTGCCACCATAGCTTAAATTATGTGCAGTCGAACCGACGGAACTAGCAATTAAAAGCCCATCTCCTATAAATCGTTCGAGTAAATCTCCATCTATACTGACGTCTATCTTCAAAGTTTTTAAATCTTTATCTCTAACCACTATTTCATTCAAAGAATAGAACATCGATTGCCCATCTTTAAAAGAGATGACAGTCTTCTGTATTCCTACTTCTTCTAACTTATAATAACCGTTTTTAAGCTCATCTATAAACTGATCGATTTCCTCCACCGTTATTTCTTGCAAAAAACCGAGAGTACCCGAATTCACTCCTACATACACTATATTCTCGTCGAAGTTCGTTTCCTTGACCGCTCTTAAAAATGTTCCATCTCCACCCACTGCGATCGCCAAATCATAATCCGTTTTGACGATTTCAAAGCCGCTTTCTTCTAACTTTTCTCTTAATACCTCACTAACTTTCTCAGACAGAGTATTATCATTAGAAAATAATCTTACTTTTTTTATCATCCAGATCACATTATTTCTAACAGTTTCTTTTCGATGAGCGATATGACATCTTCCTTGTTTTCAGCTCTACTATCCTTGTCGACGAAAGTTTTAAAGTTCGTAAAACTGTCTTTCCGCGCATCATATATGCTTACGAAAACCTCATTATCTAGCCCTCTCAGATTACTTTTATCCGACCTATTTAACTTTCCTGTTATACCTACTCCATAGTCGGAACCTGTAAACTTACTTATATTTTTGCTCATCTCACATGCCGTTTCCATACTATAAACACTATACGTATCGATTATTTCTCGAGAGACGCCCATCTTTATTTTAAACTCGTTAGAATATGTAACAGCACTAAATCTTATTACTTCGCTTGCCCCTTCGACATTAGTTAGAGCGTTCACCACTCCACCACCTGTACAAGACTCCATCGTACTGATCGTCTTTTGTAAACCGATGAGTTTTTCCACAACTTTTTTCATAAAATCCTCTCCTATCTATATAAATTTTTTTGTACTAAGTAATCGTATACTCCCTTATCTAAAACTTTTTCAATTTCAGAGTACTGCCTATTTTTAACAGAAGCCCTAATCGAGCTCGAAGCTACCTTTACGGGCTCTATCTTTGCCAAAGTTAAATTGCCTGTGTATTTCTCAAACCTTTTCCACAGTTCACCCCTATCGAAGCCCTCTCTATCTATTACCAAAAGTCTGTAATTTTCTAAAATATATTCAAAATTTCTCCAGCTATCAAACTCATGGAGATTGTCGATACCACAGATAAAATACAACTCATCGTCCGCATTTTTTTCATGAAAATAGTCTAACACTTGAAAAGTATATTCACCATAACTTTCACAGCCAATACGATCTACTTCGATATTATCATGACCATCAATCATGATTTTTAACATGTTATATCTATCTTCGAAATCTATTATACCATCTTTTTTATATGTTGTGGCAGTAGGAACATAAATAACTTTATCCAAATATCCTTTTTTGATCAATTGAAGCGCTATATCTCTATGCATTTTATGAGGTGGATTAAAACAACCTCCAAAAATCCCTACTTTCATATATCTTTACCTCTCTATCTTTTTAAATCATTCATTTTCAGTTTTTCTATAAGTTGGTATATTAAACTTATGTAAATTGCCGTTATGTAGCTTTCTTATCTTAGCAGCGACATCCTCTTCGACTGTATTCTCATCCTCTATAAATTTAGCTATATCGCTATACTTAACTCCTAATTTATCCTCGTCAGTCTGATTAGATAGACCGTCGTTAGGCTTTTTATATAGTACTTTCTCTGGCACTTTTAAATACTCGCCGATCTGAATCACTTCGTCGACAGTAAAATCCGCTATAGGTGAAATGTCATGGACAGAATCGCCTCCCTTTGTAAAATATCCGACAAAGAGTTCACATTTATTGCTCGTTCCGGCCACCAAATATGTTTTTCCTTTTAAACTAGAATAGAGAGCTGCCAAATAATACAAAGTTGCCATTCTCAACCTCGGCTTCAAATTGATATCACTATTTTTTGTATTCTCTAAATCGAAGTTTCCTAAATTCAAAAGCTCAGACTTGAAAGAATCAAATGTATTCGTAATATCAAAATTTATAAGTTCAAATCCATAATGATCGCTTACCAATTTAGCATCTATCCTATCCTCATCCTTAGAGTGGCAAGGCATCGTCACGCCGAGAACGTTCTCTTTACCCAAAGCTTCCACGAACAATCCTGCAACCACTCCAGAATCTTTTCCACCACTTATCCCGAGGATCACTCCTCCTAAATTGTTCTTTTCATAGTAATCTCTTATAAAATCGATTACTCTTTCCGTCTCTCTCTTCGCATCAAAATTTTTCATAAAATCTCCTCTTCCCCACTTATTATCAATTTATTAATAACAAAATGCAAATATTTAACAGATCTTTTTCATCTGTTACTAACATTATATTAAAAAGAATGCAATTTGTCAACTTCTTTTTAATAAATTATTTAAAACATAAAAATCTTATGACTCGCTCGCCAAAAATTCATCATCAAACTTTTCAAATAAAATTTTATATTCATCGTCGTAAATTACCAAATCTTCTTTTTTTTCTTCGACCATCTTCTTAAAATCTTTATATGGAACAAAAAATATTTCTGAGATTTCCTCTTCTTGATATTTTAAATCCTCGATCTGCTTATCCGTTCTTAAAATAAACAGATCGTCAAATTCGTTGTCGATAAACCCATCTGAATGTTTGGGACTCCTTTTGAGAGTAGTTAAATATTCTAAATCAGACTCTACTACATCTAAATTAAGCTCTTCCTTGCATTCCCTTATTGCACCCATTATAACGTCATCACCGCTTGTTAAATGTCCTGCGCAAGAAATATCTAGCATATTAGGATCACTATCTTTACTTTCACAGCGTCTTTGTAACAAAATATCACCCATACCGTTGATTATCCATATATGAACTGCTCTGTGCCAATCCCCATCACGATGCACTAACGTTCTCTCCTTGACTTCGCCTGTAGGTTGCCCAAATTCATTTAATACATCGAATAACTCTTCATTATTCATCGTCATCACCTTTTTCTAACAAATTAATGTTATTAATATTATATTAAGAAGACAATCTTCTGTCAACTCAGTTTTACCGAAAATAAAAAAGCCTCCAAGGGCTTGATGTACAAAATGGTGAGCAATATAGGACTCGAACCTACGACCTCCACGATGTCAACGTGGCGCTCTAACCAGCTGAGCTAATCACTCATAAGTACAATTATATTGTATAGTGTATAACCTGTTTTGTCTAGTCTTTTATTTTTTGAGTTTAGGTATTTTCTAAAAAAATAGGAAAATTTGGAGATTGGAATAA
>CASRZA010000060.1 GCA_949439935.1 uncultured Bacilli bacterium | reverse complement strand
TTTTCCACATTCTCTGATTTTTTCTGTCAAGTTATTTTTTTACCTAAACTCAAATAGTTTTTGGAAATAAGAAAGGTTAAAAATGATCCCATCTCGTCAAGTGGTTGAGAATAGTTTTAAAAATGGACAATATTTCTGAATTTTAATCCAGTTTATAGTATAATGAAGTTGGTGATTTAGAT
Source organism: uncultured Bacilli bacterium (assembly GCA_949439935.1). Taxonomy (GTDB): domain Bacteria; phylum Bacillota_I; class Bacilli_A; order RF39; family UBA660; genus RUG11867. Next base: position 8,842 of record CASRZA010000060.1, on the reverse strand, counting down.
GAAAGAAAAAATCTTTAATTGGTTTAAGAAAAATAGACTGTATGTATTCACTTTTTTAGTAAGTCTCATTACGATCTGTATCGTATTTAAAGTAGAAGGTGTATCGCCTTTTGGAAAGAAATCTCTTTTATGCACGGACTTCTTTCATCAGTATGGTCCTATGATGGGAGAATTACACGATAGAGTTATCGGTGGCAAAAGCTTGTCGTATTCTTTTTCGATGGGTATCGGGTTACCTTTTTTTAGAAATTTCTTCAATTATCTGTCGAGTCCTTTTAACATATTGTTGTTTCTATTTAGTAAAGAAAGTTTAGTCACAATCTTTTCATCGATAATCGGGTTAAAAGTCGTACTATCGAGTGTCACGATGGTATTTTATTTGAGTAAGAAATTAAAAACAGAAGCGTACTCATTAATAGCCTTGGGAATATTATATTCTTTCTCCGCGTGGTTTATAGCCTATTTCTGGAATATCATGTGGCTTGATGGAATGGTGTTTTTACCTTTGATAGCTCTAGGAATAGAAAAAATAGTCGATGAAAAAAAATGGAAACTGTATTTTATAAGTTTATTTACGATGATGTTCGCAAATTTTTTCATAGCGTATATGCTCTGTATTTTTTCACTAGTATATTTCATTATCTATATAACGATCAAGTTTCTCGACGACAAAAGAAAGCTCAAAAATAAGGTGTCTACCTATAAAAAAACGGTTGGCATGTTCATCGGAACTTCGTTGTTAGCTGCTTTGGTCGGAGCATTTTTCCTGCTACCTATGGCTAAATCGATCAGCTCTATAAGTGCGACTGGCGACGAGTTTCCAAAAGAACAATATTATAAGTTTGAGGTGAAAGATTATCTATATTCACACTTTTCTGGAGTAGATTCTACGGTATTTTCAAGCGATAACTTGAACAGTCCGAATGTATCATGTGGAACTATTGTCCTCTTTTTAGTAATCTTATTCTTATTTAATAAAAATATCTCTAAGAAAGTAAAAATAGGATATTTCGCTTTGCTCGGATTCTTCGCGCTAGCCTTTTTCTTACCTCAGTTAGATTTTATAATCCATGCCTTTCACGTGCCTAACGATCTTCCTTATAGATATTCTTTCATCTACAGCTTTATTTTGATAGTGATCGCAGGATATTCGATCGTTAATATGGATAAAACAAAGATCGCGTGGTTATTTGGGGTTTTTGTGTTTTTGTTAGCAGTCCTTCTCTATATCAACCATACCGAATGGGTAGGTTTAACGGGAGAGATAATCTTTTATAATATAGGTTCTTTGATAGTATTTGCTTTTTTATCTTCAATATGTCGTTTAAAAAAGAAGTATGGTATGGCATTTGCAGTTTTGTTTATTCTTCTGGCAAGTACAGATGCAGTAGTTTCTATTTATAACAATTGGGAATTGAGCATAGATGCCGATCTATTCTATAACGGTTACGAACAAAGGAAAGAAATTTTAGATTATATCAAAGACAACGACGAAGAAAAATTTTATAGAGTAGAAACTTTAGATTATATGACTTTGAACGACGGATCTTGGTATGGTTACTCTGGCATATCATCATTTTCGTCTATGATTCATGAGAATATGGCAATCTTACAAAATAATTTAGGTGTGCCAGGTAACGACATAAATAGTTTTTATTATACTCAATCCACTCCTATCTATGATCTTATGTTCGATGTAAAATACATTTTTGGCAATTTAAACGACAATGAGAGATACGGTATATATCAGTATTTTGGAACTGATGCCGTCAGCAGTTTTTATCATACTCTCGGACCTATCTTCGGAGTTAAAAAGGACGTAAAGAATTGGATTTTCAGCGATCCTAATCCTTTAGAAGTTCAAAAAGGGTTTATAGAAAATGCGACGGGTACCGAGCAGGTGCTCAAACGTGTCGACATATTAGATCAGGAACTGATCGCAGAGGAAGATGGACGATTGGTAGTAAAGTATACAGTTAAAAATCCTAAAGATAATATGTATTTTTATTCAGACGACGTAGATGTCGACGCTTTCGTTCTCGGAGATACTCTATATTATAACGACGAGATATACTTGAATGGGGATATAGAATTTGAGAATTTGGATTATGCATATATGAGCGATTATGCGACTGATGGAGAGCGATTCATCATAAATATTAACAGCGATGAAGAATTTTTAGAGATATGTGTCATCTATAAATATTATAATTCGAATGATTTGCAATTGTATACGATAGATCAAGCTAATTTTTATCGAGCTTATGAATTTTTGTACGACTATAGGTTTGAGATGCAAAAGTTCGAAGAAGACTTAATCAAAGGAAAAATAGATCTAGATGAGAATATGCTAGTCTATACTTCTATTCCATATGACGACGGATGGAAGGTGTATATCGATGGCAAGAAAACCGAGACAGAGGCCCTTGGAAATGCCCTACTCATGTTCGATTGTCCAAAGGGAGAACACGATATAAAAATAAAATATGTCGTCCCTTATTCGACCGAAGGATTTGTGATAAGTGGATGCTCCATTTTGGGGATTGTGGTCTATGAATTAATGTATAAGAAAAGAACCGCCAGATAGGTATTGCATTTACCTTAGCGATTCTTTTTTGTATGTAAGAGTTCTCTAGCTTTTTCGCTCGAAGGTCTACATAGATATGATTTGTAAAGCTCTAAGATGGCTGGGTTTTGGTATGAATAATTTATATCAGTCTCTTTGGAGTTTAAGACGATCGTCCTTTTTTCTTTTATCTCTTGAGCGTCTTGGCGGCTTACTAAAGGTCCTCCTCCTCCACCGATACACCCGCCTTCACAACTCATCACTTCTATAAAATCGAATTTGTCTAGTTTTGGAAGGATGTCTTTGACATATTTTATACCAGATATTATTGCGACGTTTATGATGTGATCTGCGATCTTATATGAGGCTTCAGTGATAGGAGAATTTATTTCTATGTGAAACATGTTTTTGGGTGGTTCTTTTCCTGTCATGAAGAAATACGCAGTGGAAAGGGCCGCTTCCATAACTCCCCCACTTCGTCCAAACATTCGGGCGCTTTTGCTTCCCCGTCCTAAAAGGTCGTCGAAGTTACTATGCTTTAAACTTGGGATGTCGACTTTACATTCTTTGATCATGTATGCTAGTTCGCGCGTCGTTATACAATAATCAGTATCAGTAGATTTTATCTCCTCTTTTTTTGCTGTACATGGGGCAACCACTACACTTACTATATCTTCTTCGATAGCGTTCATCTCTTTAAAGTACGTCTTGATGAGTGTACTCTGTATGCCGATCGGACTCTTAGTAGTACTCATGTTTAGCTCTAGTTCTCTATGAAAAAGACGGGCATATTTTACCCAAGCTGGGCAACAACTCGTGAACATGGGAAGTTTGCCACATTTTTTTAATCTTTCTATAAGTTCACAGGCTTCTTCGATGACAGTGACGTCTGCACCGAATGTCACGTCGAAGACATAATCGAAACCGATCGCTTTTAGAATCGAAGGTAAAATGTTTTCTAAGTCTTTCCCTATTTCGTATCCTAGTTCTTCTCCTAGAGATACACGGACCGCGGGAGCTAATGAGATCGAAACTAGTTTACTAGAGTCTTTCGTTAAATTTAAAACTTTTTTATAGTCGTATTTTTCTTTTAATGCTCCCATGGGACAACTCATGACGCATTGGCCACAGTTTAAACATAGAGGATTCTCAGGTTCTTCCTTAGTTCTATCTAGTCCGACGAGTTCATTACAGGTATTTAGACAGACTCCACAATCTATACATCTCTCGTCTATCCTTTGGATACAGGGGTTATTCTCTTTTATCTTTATTTTTTCTTTCTTTTTTACTTCCATTTCTTACTCCTATTAATAAGGATTATACAATAAATTGAATGATTTTGAAATCGTTATTAGCTTTTTAAGATTTATTTTGAATCTTTAATCGTGTGATGATTCTGATCTTTAGGATGATGGAAATCTTGAATAAATTATGGAAATGTGCTTAAATATTAGATGAAAGGGAGGGCACATATTATGGCCGAAATTCAAAATAAAAGTATCATCAGTAGAGATGAAAATTTTGCAGAATGGTACACGAGTATAGTCAAGAAAGCTGATCTAGTCGACTACTCTAGTACTAAAGGGAGCATGATCATAAGACCGTATGGGTATGCTATTTGGGAAAACATACAAAGCATACTCGATAAAGAGTTTAAACGTCTAGGACATGAGAACATACAAATGCCTATGTTCATACCAGAGAGTTTACTCAATTTAGAAAAAGATCATGTCGAGGGTTTTGCCCCGGAGGTCGCATGGGTTACTCACGGTGGAAGTGAACCGTTGGAAGAAAGAATGTGTGTTCGTCCGACGAGCGAAGTGTTGTTTTGTGAGCATTATAAGAAGATCATCAAAAGTTATAGAGATCTGCCAAAGCTTTACAATCAGTGGTGTACGATAGTCAGATGGGAAAAGACTACTCGACCTTTCCTTAGAACTAGGGAGATCTTGTGGCAAGAGGGACACACGATGCATGCGACGAGAGAAGAAGCCATGGCTGAAACTTTGAGAATGATAAAAGTCTACGAAGACTTTCAAAAAAATTATTTGGCTCTTCCAGTCATCGTCGGAGAAAAGACCGATAAGGAAAAATTTGCGGGTGCCCAAAAAACTTATACTGTAGAAGCGATGATGTATGATGGGGTTGCTTTACAAAACGGAACGAGTCACTATTTTGGAACAGATTTTGCTAAAGCGTTCGGTATAGAGTTTTTAAACAAAGATAATAAACTGGAAACGCCACATCAAACTTCATGGGGAGTGACGACTAGAATGATAGGTTCTATAATCATGACTCACAGTGACGATTTAGGTTTGGTTCTGCCTCCTAAGATCGCCCCTATTAAGATCGTAATCATTCCGATAGGAAAAGAAAACGAGATCGTCGAGGAAACGATAAAGTCGTTAAAAACTCGTTTCGATGAGAGAGAGATTACTTGTAAAGTAGATGAAAGTGATAAGAGTCCAGGATTCAAATTTGCTGAGGCCGAGGTTAAAGGCTACCCTATCCGCATAGAGATCGGACCGAGAGATCTTGAAAATAACGAAGTAACTCTAGTGAGAAGAGATACTTTAGAAAAAATAAAAGTCGGGGTCGATGTTGTTCCTGACGAATGTGAAAAACTTTTAGATATCATCCAAAAGGATATGTACGATAAGGCGTTGAAAAGAAGAGATACGATGTTGTATTTCGCCAAAGATTATGACGAGTTTAAAGAGATCGCGACGACTAAATCTGGCTTTATAAAGATCAACTGGTGTGGTGAGGTCGCATGTGAGGACAAGATAAAAGATGATCTAGGATTAAAATCTAGATGTATTCCGATGGACGAACACGATCCTGATGGTCCCTGTGCAGTCTGTGGTAAAGATGCGAAATGCCAAATATATTTTGGTAAACAATATTAAGTTTGTACTAGTCAGTATGAACTTTTTTTTGTATAATTGTATCAGGGTGAAGAATGAAATGGCAAATAAAAAAGTGAAGACCATATATAAGTTTAAATGGAAAAATTTTGCTAAATTGTTTTTTGTGCTGGCTATCTTTGTGGCAATTTTACTCGGTGGTATCTTTGGAATCGGATTTTATAAAGACTATAAAGCGACCAGCGATGTGATAAAGAAAATAGATGAGACGGTCGAGATCGTAAACACTGTCGACGACGAAAAAACAAAAACTATCCCACCAGATAGTTCCCTCAGCAAATTCGATATATATTGGGATTATATAAAGTTAGGATTGCTAGATGTCGACATGGCTAGTTTGATGAGGATAAACGCCGATACAGTCGGTTATATCGATGTCAAGGGAACGGATTTTAGCTATCCTATCGTCAAAAGTAATGGAGGTTTTTATAAGAACTATTCGTTCGACAAAGAAAAAAATGCGAATGGATGGATCTACCTCGACGACGACGTCGATTTAGACGAACTGGGTACTAATACAGTCGTATATGGTAATAAACTGTTGTGGGGAGACCTTTTTAAAAACTTAGATGTCGTATTTAAGAAAGAATGGAACGAAAACGACGATAACTTCATCATAAGATATTATACTAACAATTACTCTACTCTATGGCAAATTATAAGTGTCTTTAAAACAGATGACAAATCGATTAGAAAATCTGTTTTTGATGATGAAAAAGAGCTAGAAAAACACATCGATAGTATGATCAAGAAAAGCGAAGTTAAGTTTAAAGCAAGTGCTAAAACTAGTGACAAGTTTTTGACGTTAACAACAAATTCTGATGGATCAAATATAGTCGTATTTGCTAAGCTTATAAAAATTAAGACCAATTAAAAGCCACGATTTTGAAATATCATGGCTTATTTTTTAATTTAATGTACTTTCGTATTTGGAGTTAGTTTTGTTTATTTTTGATTCAGGAACGTTTTCGATATTGTATAGCCCTGCACTTTCCATCTCTTTGAAGATGTCGCCCTGTGTCGTGATGAATTTATCTAAAGCATCTGTAAAGGTCGTCTTAATCTTTGGAGTAGATGCTTCGGTTGCTCCATGCATCAATATCTCACAGGCATTTTTTGTAAGCGTCAATGCAGTGTTCATTATTACTTTATCTTCCATTTTATTTCCCCCTATTCTGTAAGTTTATAGAATTTTTTATAGACGTCGCTGTTCATCTTTTTAAGTCCTTCAAGGACTGATAAAAAAGCTTCATCTTCGACATCTTCCATATAACATGTCAAAAATTCGTCGATGTTAACAAAATGCCCTAAAGCATCATCTATGTACAATAATTCTTTTTCACTCATGAATTTTACCTCCTAAGACTATTATCTGTAAATTCGAAGATTAAATACAAAAAACGGTAAGAAAAAAAGACCAATTTCTGGTTTTCTTTTCTTTTCTTTATTATCATTGTTAGTAATATACGCATCACATACCCCATCTTTCGTCTCTTAGTGGTTTTATAACTTTAGAAAATAAAGGAGGTTCATCTTTCGCTTTTTTTGATTTTGAAGATTTTACAAGTTCTGGTCCGATAATCTGACTGATGATTCTAGAAATTATTTTATGTTCTATTGAAGGAGAACAACTTAGAATATCGACAAGGTTGCTACAGTAGAAGACGATCGTACGCGAATCAAAGTTTTCTTTTAAAAGAGTGCGAAGTTCATTCATAGTGTGCTCGATAGTCCAATATGCTTTCATCCGACCGTCAAGGCTATCATTGTGAGCTTCCTCTTCGTTAAACCACGAGATCTGAACTTCATTGTACGGTTTTTCTATATCGAGGACCTTTCGGGCTGGTACAGTTTCTTTTACGATAGAATTTAAGAATTCTTCCGTCTCGAAAGTGCCTTCTGACATTTTAGAGAAAGCCACTAGAACTTTATGAGCAACGCTGACTGAATAAGCTCTTTCTAACATATCATAAAGATGCCCTAAAGGAAGTGAGACCAGCATCGTATCCTCGCCTTGACCATTTAGTCGCATATTAGTTAAGTCGTCTCTAAAGGTTTTAAGTTTCTTTAATGATCCTAATACGCCGTATTTGGTGGCTATAAGACAGACTAAATTTCTTATTTCATCTGCAGTTTCTTCATTGTCCATAGTTTTTTCTAAAACTATTTTGGGAAAGTCCTTTCTTGTGTCACTATCTAGGTCTGATAATACCAACCCGTTGTCTAAAAGTGCAACTATTTTTTTCATCATATAAAGTTCGTACTGCATTTTAATTCACTCCTAAAAATAAAACAATCTAAGGAAGCCCTAGATTATTCTTTTCACACTATAATAGTATCACATTTATAAAAATAATGCTATGTTTTTTATAAAAGTTATGGTATAATTATTTTGTTGGAACGCTTCTGTGGCGGAATAGGTAGACGCGCTGGACTCAAAATCCAGTGATAGCGATATCATGTCGGTTCGAGTCCGACCAGAAGCACCATATAGATAGGAAACTCGAACTTTTCGAGTAAGTAATAAATTGCTAACTAGAAATAGTTAGTTCAGGCTGTTGACAAAGTCGACTTTTCAAATCGGTTTTGTCACAGCCTTTTATATTTTTCTCACAAAAAGTGCATTAAAAGATAAAGAGGCATGTGATGCTCTTAAAAATAAAATTGATAAAAATGATGATACTGAAGAATTACAATTGAAAGGCGTCGTCCGTGCAGGATGCGATTGGAGAACAGGTTGGGAACAAGGTTTAACGATTTTAATGTATTATGAATTTATGCCAACAGAAAAACATCTTTAGTAACTTTAGAGATGTTTTTCTGTTTTTAAATGTTCGATTCTTTTATAGATTATGATTTTTTAACGCAAAGTATATGTGTTTGTGCATTGCTGCCATCTCCACCTATAACTTTAACTCTAGACTTAAGATAGACAGTATCCTCTTTCAAACTTGAAATAACATTCTCATAGATGATTTAATCATAGCTATAGAAGACTATATTATTATTACAATTATGATAGAATTAAGGCGAAATTAACGGGACTGTCTCCTGTAAATTACAAGTTACAATCCTCTAATTAGAAACTATTTATTAGCTGCTCAATTTTTGAGGTTCAGTTCATAGTTAGTCTCCTTCTTATTTAAATTCCCAGATAGAACGGCGAATCTGCTGTTCCTGTTCCTTTTAGTTGATTTAAGTATTCAGGCTTGAGATTTATTACTGGAGCGACCGCACCGCTGCTATTAACATAGTTGTAGTTCAAGTGGCCGCTAGAAATGACATTGAACACAATAGCATAGCTACCGTTGAAATAGTTAGGCGAGAACGACCAGTACCAACTTCCTTT
>CASRZA010000059.1 GCA_949439935.1 uncultured Bacilli bacterium | reverse complement strand
ATGGAGCAGGTACATCTGGGTCTAACACATACACGAGAGGCTTTGCTCTGACGAGGCAAGTATGGAACACAAAATATGATGATGCGAAGTATGTAGGCTGGATGTTCGGAGGAGCACAAGGGGCAGCAAGCATGAGTAAAGAAGAGGCTCAAAGAAATGAGACAAATTCACCAATAAAGACAGCAGTAGAAGCCTGGTATAAGAGTAACATAGTAGATACAGGATATAGCAACTACGTACACGATGCAATCTTCTGTAACGATAGAAGCACGCCAGGAAAGACTGCAACAGGATATAGTAGTGACACAGGGTTAGGATATGGAAGTAATGCAACAGGATATGGAGCGTATGCAAGAAGCGGAGTGCAATCAGTAAACTACAATAACGTAAGACCTCAATTCACATGTCCACAGGAGAATGACAAATTCACAGTAAGTGCAGAAAACGGAGGAAATGGAAACTCAACATATCCAGTAGGATTGATCACAGCAGATGAGATAGTGGCAGCCGGAAGTGGAAGGTTTGCAATAGCAAATAGTAGTTATTATCTCTACAAAGGAAGTTGGTACTGGTCGTTCTCGCCTAGCACTTTCGTCAGTGGCACTGCTTATGTGTTCGGTGAGATTGGCAATCTGAGCTACGACAGCGACCATCGCGACGGTGCGGTCGCTCCAGTAATCAATCTGGGTGCTGAATACTTAAATCAACTAAAAGGAACAGGTACAATTTCTGATCCTTATTATTTAGAAATATGAGAGTTCACACTCTCTTTTATTTTGGTATTTTTAAAAGAACTTGTAATATACAATAAAAACATATATAATACTTGACTAGAAGGCAGTTGGTTAACGTGAACTATGAAATGCAGAAAATTAAAAATCTAATAGGCGCTGATTCCTTTTTAAAAGGCATCAGGTATCCTAAAGAATATGTTAGCTTGATGAGCGAGAAGTCCGACAGAGAAAATAGAGAAATGATCTTCGGAGTAGAGTCCGAGTCCAGTTATGAGTTATATACGGTTAAAATTTCGATGCATTCGAGAGAGATAATAGGTTTTGAATGCGACTGTCTACAATATAAAAGAGCGGCTTCTTGTAAACACGTCGGGGCTGTCTTAATCGGATATAAAAACGAAATTTTTAAGATGTCCCAAAGTGAAAGAGAACTTCTCCTTTCCAAAGATATATTAGACGAATTTTATGAAGAACCTGTAAACACGGAAGTGCGGCTAAAAAAACAGGTGAACTTGACTATTGAAATATTTTTTAACCAAAGAGATTGGGGCGAGACCAGCGTTCGCGTCACTTTCAAAATCGGCGAAGATAAGTTATACAATTTGAACAATAAATTAGACAATTTCTTGAATGTTTATACGAACAAGAACCAAGTCGTAAATTTTGGAAAAGGATTTACCTACGATCCTAAAAGGAACTATTTTAATAAAGTCGATGAAGAAATCATACAGTTTTTAGTGGTTTTAAAAAGGTCTAATCCCTATTATAACTTTAAATATTTATCTTTTTCTGAAGACGTTTTTTTAAACTTTTTAGAGTTGTTGAAAAACAAACGTTTCACTATCGAAAACTATGGAGTAATCAATAATATAGTAGAGGAAAACCCTATAAGAATGCCACTTTATAAGGATGGCGATACGTATAGATTAGGTTTAGATTTAGAAAAAGTAAAAGTCTTTTCTTCGGACTATCGTTTTTTGGCAGTCTACGATACTCTATATGTGATGCCCGATAAAGAGTATAACATCATTAATAGAATAGTCGAATGTGGCCTTAAAGAGTTATCTTTTAAAGAAGGTGACATGGAGAGATTTAAACGAAGCATCTTACCTCTAGTTAAGAATAAGGTAGAAGTAGCCGACGAAATAAAAGAGGAAATCGTTTTAGGTAATAAACCCGATGTAAAAGTGTATTTAGATATTAAGGGCGATCTAATATTCTGTAATTTAAAGTTCGATTACGACGGTAGAGAGATAGATTATTTCGATATCGAAACGAACGTCGTTAGGGATGATGACAGCGAGAAAGAGGCAGTAGAAGTCTTGCTAGGTTACGGTTTCAACTTTGAAAACAAAAAAATCTTCATGGAAGACTACGATATAATAGGTCAATTTTTGGAAGAGAACTTGGAGGAACTCGCGAAGAGATACGAAGTGTTCACTTCTAATAAGTTGAAGGATACTAATATACTCAAGAACAACACGGTCCGCTCGTCCTTTGCGATCGGCGAAGATAATATAATGAAGTATGAATTCGATCTAGGCGGTATAGCTAATGACGAGATCGTCGACATATTAGAGATGATGAAGAGTAAGAAGAAGTACTATCGTCTGAAAAGTGGTGACTTTATCAACTTAGATGAGAACGACGAGCTTAAACAGTTGGAATCGCTTGTCGAAGATATGGAATTGTCGAAGAAAGACATCGTCAATGGAACAGGTGTGATTCCTAAGTATAGGGCAATCTACTTGGACAGTGTCAAAAAAGATAAGTATAACATAATCACTACGAACAATCTCTTCGATAAATTGATAGAAAACTTTAATTCTTACAAAGGTGTGAAGTTGAAATTCTCTAAAGAAGATAAAGAAATCTTGAGAGATTACCAAGTCGTAGGAGTGAAATGGCTTTATAACATTTATAAATGTGGATTCGGGGGAATACTCGCGGATGAGATGGGACTAGGTAAATCGATACAGTTGATATATTTTATTAAGGAAGTTCTAAAAGAGAAAAGCGATGCGAAGATACTTATAGTCGCACCGACATCTTTAATCTATAACTGGAAAAACGAATTCGATAAATTTGGAAGTGAACTCAAATATAAAGTCTTTGCCGAAAATAAAAACTTGAGAAAACAAGAATTAGAGCATATAGAAGATTTGAATATCATCATAACTACGTACGGGCTGATAAGACAAGATAGGGAGATTTATGAAAGTGTCAATTTTGAATTGATCGCCATAGATGAAGCTCAAAATATAAAGAATAATAATGCTCAGATGACGAAAGTTGTAAAAGAATTAAAAGCTAACACTAAGATAGCTTTGACGGGGACGCCACTCGAGAACAGCGTCATGGAACTTTGGAGCATCTTCGACTTCATCATGCCAGGATACTTATCGAGCATATTGTCTTTTAGCAGGAAGTACAATGTCAAAGACGTTAAAGAAGACGACTTGAAAGCACTAGATAACTTAAATAGGCAGATTAAACCTTTCATTTTAAGGAGAAAGAAGAAAGATGTCGTGAAAGAACTTCCTGATAAGATCGAGAACAACATCTACATAGAATTGAACCCTGAACAGAAAAAGCTCTACGTCGCTCTGCTCGAGAAGACTAAAAAAGAGATGGATGAAATACTCAGAACAGAAGGTTTCCAAAAGGGTAACTTTAAAATCTTACAACTCTTGACTAAACTTAGACAACTCTGTATAGATCCTAGGATCATCTACGAAAATTATCAAGGCGGAAGCGCTAAGATCGATAACTTGATCGAACTTTGTAAGGGGATCATCGCAAACGGTCATAAGATCCTCGTATTCACGAGTTATAAGAAAGCCTTAGATATAGTCAATTTAGAGATGACTAACAACAACATTTCGACGTATGTGATCGACGGAAGTGTATCTTCGAAAAAGAGGATGGAATTAGTAGACAAGTTTAATTCTGACGATACAAATGTGTTTTTGATAACTTTAAAAGCAGGTGGAACAGGTCTCAATTTGACAAGTGCCGACGTCGTCATACACTTAGATCTTTGGTGGAATCCTCAGGTCGAGAATCAAGCGACGGATAGAGCTCATAGAATAGGTCAAAAGAATACTGTCGAAGTCATCAAACTCATTTCCTCTGGTACGATCGAAGAGAGAATCTTGGAATTACAAAATAAGAAAAAAATATTATCCGATACTTTAATCGAAGGAGAAGATAGGGATAAGAACATCATTTCAAAATTGAGTGAAAAAGATATCAAGAGATTGTTATCTTTGGATAATGAAGATGAAGAATAATGGGTCATTTGACTCGTTTTTCTTTTCGGACATTTTTACAACTTGAAAGAAACATTCAACGAATTTTTTCTATGTACGATGAGGTTTTAAACTAGCACGCGAACGCGACGAAGAATTGCGCAACAAAAAAGTGCGTGCGCACCTCAAGAAGTGCGCGACTAATTTTCAATAATATGCTATATTTTATTTGTAAGAGAAAATCTTTTGCAATCAACCTGAAAAAATCATTTATTAAGAAAAAGTTTTCAACGATCCATGGCAGTTTGAAAACATAAAGGAGATAGGATAATTAAGATATTTTAAAAAAGTAATCAAGAAAGAGGAAAAAAAATGAAAAGAAAAATGATGTTATTAGGATTTCTTACAATCATATTAGGATCAAATGTGGTGAATGTTAAAGCTAAAGATTGCACAGAAATACATGCAGCACCACATGTCTATCAAGTTGCTCCCTATGTAAATACTAAACGTTTCGGTCTATATACATCATATGACAGTTGTTATGGCTCCAATACGGAAGTATGGTTCAGCAGTTTTACGTTTTTACCTGATTCTGTTACAAATTCTGTTGACCCAATATGGGTTGATTTAATGGAAGGCGATCCTGAAGGTAATGAAGATGAATTAGTAAAGCAATATGCAGTAAGGATAATCGGGAGAACAGCAACTGATGCTCAATTAATAAGAACGGTTACGGCAGGATTGATCGATAGTGAAGGAGACAAAAAAGCCGAATTGTATCTAAGAATGGTCAGTGGCGGTAGGCAAGGATTATCAATCGAAAAATCTATGTTCAATTACCAAATATGTATGAAATAAAGGAGAAGGAGAATATGCAGAAAATAATGAAAATAGGAATGGTATTGATCGTTCCGATAGTGATCATAGGTGTATTTTTAATACTTAATGATACTAAAACACAGGCAGAAAAGGGTACTCCACTGTCATTTACTAGAAAAAACACATTCGACAGGAAAGAGGATGACTGGATTTATACTTTTGAAATCAATTATCCAAATACTAATGAAAAAAACAACTATATATTTGACGGTTATAACTTAAAATATAAAGAATCAGAAGAACATTATATTCCAGTTTATGATGAAAATGGCAATGAGGCCTATAGAGTTAAACCGGAGTGCCTAAGTTTATCAAATTCGGAAAAGTATAAGGATGATATTTTGAGTATAAATCTTTACTTTAACGAAAAACAATTTGAAGAAAAAATCACGGAGGATGATCTACAAGATTTAGATATAAATTATATAGATAAGGAGTATCTCTTAGATATCTTTAATAGAACAGTCGAGTCTAAAGTTAAAACTCTCGCAGGAGAATACTATAATAGTTCGTTTATAGGTAGGGTAAGTCAAGAATCTACCGATAAAAATCTTCCTGGCGAATGGCAAGCAACATACATTCTCGATTTCGGAAATATTTATGATATAAATATTCAATTTATAGATAAATCGGGAAATTACTTATCCGAAAAAGATAATCAAAATATGAATAGTAAAGAAAAAGGTATATTGAATCAAATTGAAAGTGTAAAGAAGGAAAGCCTAAATTTACAAAAAATTACAACTAAAAACACGAATAAAGATGTTCAAACTTTATTAGAAAAGTTACAAAACAAATTGACAGAGTATTAGAGCCTTTTTTGAAACTTTAATATATTTTGAAGTAGTATGATTCATTAAAAACTATGTTATTATCAGTTAATTCATAGTTTTTTTTAGATTATTCATTTAGTTGAATTTTAGATTTTAGATTCTAGATTCAAAAAATTCAGAAAAGCACCAGGAAAAACGTCCTAGATCGGGCGAAAGTCGTAATTTGGTCAAATGTGTTCTTCATATGATAAAACGTATATATAAAAATATACATAATGATACTATAGTTTTCTATATTTTATTTTATGCAAAATAGAAATAATGTACACAAGATAATATCATTATTAACTGGATTTTGTTGTCTAAATCTAGTTTTATGGAGGAGATGATAAAAATGGCAACAACAGGTGACCCATATGTGAAAAATGTTCAACATTGGTTAAACGACAACTATGGTTCAGATAGCAGATTTAATAGATTGGAGGAAGACGGCTATGTAGGCTGGGGAACGATTAATGGGCTAATAAGAGCGTTGCAAATAGAATTAGGAATTCAACAGACTGCAGATAATTTTGGCACTGGAACTATAAATGCTTTTAATTCTAAATTTCCAAAAGGTATAGTACAACAAGAAGACGATGATAAGTCTGAAAATAAAATTTATGGAATTATACAGGGTGCATTACTATGCAAAGGATATACGACGGGAGTCAATACACCAACACTTCACTTTTACAATGGTACGGGTAATGCAATTAAAAAATTAAAAGCTGACGCTGGATTAATAAACGATACTACATCAACTGTCACGTTAAATGTGATGCGGGCATTATTATCTATGGATTATTATGTAACTTATAAAACTGATGCATACAGTAGAAATGTGAGAATGATTCAACAGTTTTTAAATAACATAAGCGAAAGTTATATAGGCATAAAACCATGTGATGGAATATATGGGAGTGGGACTAATACAGCATTATTGTATTCACTTTAAATATCAGAAAAATTACCAAAAGGAATAGCAAACGGAAATTTTGGGCCTACAACAAAAAAAACTTGTCCAACAATTCCATATAACGGTGTAGAAAAAAATTATAATGGTGACTCTTATACTAATTCTGACATAATAGTATTTACAGGTATCTTAAGGAGCGCTTTATATTTGAACGGTTTTGAGGAGGAAACTGGGTTTAAGATATCTGGAGTTATAAATACTTCTTTACAGAACTTGATTAAAAAATTCCAAGAGTTTTCTGCATTAGAACAAACTGGCAAAGCAGACTCTAGAACGTGGGCTTCATTATTAACAAGTTGTGGGGACACTTCGAGACCTGCTATAGCTTGCGACTGTGCAACTATAATAACTGATGACAATGTGGAAGTGCTCAAAAATAATGGATATAAATATGTCGGTCGATATCTATCTGGCTATGTAGGAAATGGTGTTAACAAAGCATTATCTACGGAAGAATTGCAGATTTTGTTTAATAATGGAATTCGTGTATTTCCTATACATCAGGGATCTGCTAATTACTCAGCTTACTTTACAGAAGAAAATGCTGTGAAAGATGCAGAGAGTGCATATGAGTATGCAGAAAAATTACATTTACAATTTGGAGCAATAATATATTTCGCAGTAGATTGTGATTTAATGGATTATCAAATAACAAGTTTAATTCTACCATACTTTAAAAAACTTTATTCTACTTTTATGACTAAGTCTAGAGGAAAATACAGAGTCGGAGTTTATGGTACGAGAAATCTGTGCACTCGAGTTTGCAATGCAGGTTACGCATGTAGTAGTTTTGTCGGAAATATTTCGACTGGATGGAGTGGAAACCTAGGGTTTAAGATGCCTGATAATTGGGCTCTAGATCAATTTACAACAACAAAAATATCTAGCAATGGGAGAACAATCGAAATAGATAAAGATGGCTTCTCCGGACAATATGAAGGTATATCTCAAGAATATTTTGAGTTCGATAATTGTTATGATGAGAGGGATGATATAGGTAGCTCGTTTATATTTATAAATCGTTCAGAAACTCCATTACCAGTATATTCTTTAAAAGAACATTATAATCATCCTATTGTTACTGCTGGATCTCAATTTGTAACTGCGGGAGAAAAAATAGGTGAGATTAAACCTAATGACTTTTATGTATTTATTGGATTAAAAGATCCTGCGTATGATACAATACATAGAGTAATCTTTAATGATGGAAAAGACACAAAATATGGATTTATAAACGGTTATCCAGATGAACCACCTATTTCTGAAACGGACAATAGAAAAAGAAATTATTACCATAAGCCTTTATATCATGAGCCATTTTCTAGAGTGAATTTTAATCCAGAAACTAAGAAATACTTTACTGATACTTCTCAAAATAGCATAGAATTCCAAATCAATAAACCTGTAGTTTTTTTTGATACGATTGGCAACTATGAAGGCACATTAAAAGAAGGAGATAAGGTAAATAAGCTATAATAATATGAATAATACAGGGGTTTCTAGACCTTGGTGTTATAGAGTTGATAAAATAACATTCAAGGAAGGCAATAGTGTGACAAATAAATATGTTAGTACTGGATTAGAGAATGGAGCTTCAGGTACAGATAGAGCTTGGTATTAAAATGATGAAAGATGAAAAGGGAGGTAACTCTCTTTTTATTAAAAGATAAAAGTAGCTAAGATTCGACTATCAATTTTTACGTACTCAATTAATTTTTTTTTTATGAATCTATAGTTAATTTTTAAATATTTACACTCGAAGTAAAACTCTGTGGATAAAAAAGAACGTAAAATTTGCACATTATAATTATATATGATATACTTGGTCATATTAAAGGAGACTATATGAAAAAAATATTCTTAATTATATTATTATTAATCGTTTGTGGCTGTAAGTATACAACTCAATACTCACAATATGAACATTATAATTTAAACGAAAATGATGGTTATTTGTTTAACTATACATTTCATGATGAATATGGGATACCATCTACATATGTAGTGACAATTTTAGAAGAAAGAGACTATGAAGATATTACTGTAGGATTATTTTTTAAAATAAGCCAAAATGATTATGTTTTGTTAGACAAGATAAATAGTTGTAATGAAAAAGAAATAGATGTAGAAAATACATATTTCTATTATGATTCAAATCAACAAAATAATAAATTATATTTGCAACGCTGCATAGGAAATAAAAATATAGAGTATGTCCTTGATAAGGAAAAAATAATAAAAAAAGAATTGTTATTCGATAAGAAAATAGCTGATCTAAAAGAAACTAGTATTGTATTTAATAAAATTAAGAAAGTTGAAGACAATTATATTTATTATGTTGGATATAATGTAGATAGTGTTGAACGAGAAGAATTGAGTATAAAGTGTTCTTTAATCGATTATTTATGCACTTTAGAAGCTGATTAAACGGTTTCTCTATTTTTGACATGGACCTCGTTTCTTGGATAAGGACGAAGAGATTTTTATTATGTCTCGGTGTATTAAATGAGAAACTTGGCAATACAAATGTCAAAAATATTATTTACAGATACACAGTGAAGAAATTAAACAAAACTCTGTGGATCAAAAAGGAACGTAAAATTGTGCATTATAATTATATATGATATACTTTGCAAAGTAGAGGAAGATAACCTAAAAACAAAAAATCAAGTTCTGAGAAATGATATTTTATGATATTTCGAAGTTGTATTCGAAATATTTTTTAAATTTGATAAAAAGGTGTCTAAATTCGAGGAAATACGGTCGGTTTTTTGAGTTTAGGTAAAAAAATAGTTGAGAGAAAAAAATCAGAGAATGTGGAAAA
>CASRZA010000058.1 GCA_949439935.1 uncultured Bacilli bacterium | reverse complement strand
TTTTTGTTTTGATTTTGCTCTTTTATGTTATTAGAATTAATTAATAAATTATAACTGAAACCTCCTAATAATGCTGCTGTTAGTGATACTATGAGTATTTTTTTATTCTTTTTCATGTTTTCTGTCCCTTCTAAACTATTTATAACATACTTTGTCGATGAAATATGTCGAACTACGTCTGTACCTATTCTATGAGTATAGACTATATAAATTATACGATTGTACGAATAAAAATGCAAGCACATCGATAGCAATTTGATAGTTGTTGTCGACAATTTTGACAAAAAAAGAAGCACTATTTGGCTTCTTCTTGGGCACGCGTTTCCCTTATGACAGTGATCTTGATCGTTCCTGGGTATTGCATGTCATTTTCGATCTTTTCTTTGAGGTCTCTCGCAATCTTAAAGCTCTTTAAGTCGTCAACTTCTTCTGGCTTAACCATTACTCGAAGTTCACGGCCTGCTTGTAAAGCATAGGATTTTTCTACGCCTTCCATCTCGTTTCCAATCGCCTCTAACTGCTCTAATCTTTGTATGTAGTTTTCAAACGAATCGTTTCTTGCACCAGGGCGCGCTGCACTCAAAGTGTCGGCGATATGTACTAACCAAGCTGTGATGCTTTTAGCCTCTGTATCTCCGTGATGAGAAGCGATTGCATTTATGACGACTTCATCTTCGCGGTATTTTTTGGCGATCGTGACACCTATCTCGACGTGACTACCTTCTATTTCGAAATCGATGGATTTACCTATGTCATGAAGTAATCCCGCTCTTTTGGCGATTATGACGTTTTCTCCTAATTCGGCAGCCATGAGACCACATAGTTTTGATACTTCGATAGAATGTTTTAGAGCGTTTTGCCCATAACTCGTTCTAAAATGAAGTTTACCTATCAACGAAACCAACTCTGGATCGACGCGAGTTAGCCCGAGCTCTTGTATAGTTTCATTTCCTATATCTAGGACTTTAGCGTTCATGTCTTTGCAAGTCTTATCGTATATTTCTTCGATTCTTGCTGGGTGAATCCGTCCATCTTTGATCAAGGATTCGATCGTCACCTTAGCGATTTCTCTTCTGAATGGATCGAAAGATGAGATCACTATTGCCTCAGGAGTATCATCTATTATTAAATCTACTCCCGTTACGGATTCGATAGTGCGAATATTTCTACCCTCGCGTCCTATCAATCTACCCTTCATCTCGTCCGACGGTAATGAGATAGTCGTGACAGTCTGTTCGGTGGCAACGTCATCTGCATACTTCTGCATAGATTCAACTAGCATAGTCTTCGCTTTCTTGTCGCATTCCAATTTGGCACTTTGTTCTCTTTCTTTGATCATCTCGGCGATTTCATTTGCCATAGACGCCTCTACCCTTTCAAGTATCTGTTCGCGTGCCTTTTCTTTGGAGAATTTAGAGATACTTTCCAATTTTTCTATTTCACTTTTTAATAGCTCATCCATCTTTGCTTCTTTTTCTTGGATTTTGCCTTGCATTAAAGTTAAATTGTTATTTTTTTCTTCTAAAGCGTTGTCGCGATTTTGTAACAGCTCTTCTCTTTTATCTAACGATTTTTCCCGTTCTAAAAGACGAGATTCTGTTTGTAAAAGTTCACTTTTTCTTTCCTTAATTTCCTTATCAGTCTCTAACTTTAACTTATGAGATTCTTCTTTCAACTCTAAAAGAGTGTCTCTTTTGTGCTTGTCGGCTTCACGTTTGGCATCTGAAAGTATCTTTTCAGCTTTTTTTCCGACGCCGACTCCAGTCAAGGTTACGAGAGTAAAAACTCCAATCGCACCGATGACTAATCCAACGATGAGAAGCAATACGGACATAATATTAAATTCCATATTTCCCTTCGCTTTCTATAAGTAGATATAAATATCCACGATATAATTATAATTTATTTCTTTCCTAAAATCAAGTGTAAGAAAGCCGTGGTTTTTTTACGCATTTTTGAGATAATCAAGAGATGTAACAACCTCTGTCTACTATGATAAATCGAGTAAGCGGACTTTATAAACGCGTCAAAAAAACAAGCTCGTTGAACTTGTCTTTAAGTTATTTCGCACATGAGAGGTGAATTTTGGTCTCATATGAACTTTCATCTTTATAAACGATGGTTGCATACGTTTCTTCTATGTCACATTCGTGTTCCTCAAAAGAAGATATATCTTTTTCGTATCCCTTGAGGGCATCTAAATCGATTCTTAGCTCTTTCCATTGTTTTAACATGTTAGGATTGAATTTTTTATAGTCGTTCTCGTAATAATCTATAGCCATTTCTTTCAACTGTTTTTTGAGGTCTCTATCACTCTTATTTATCATGGCGACTATCAAAATTAAACTTGCAAGTAACACAATACCCGCAAGTCCAATAGTAATTTTTGTTTTTTTCTGCATTCAGTTATTACTTTTCTGTCGGTACTCTATACCAAATAGCTTTTAGAGTGATATTACCTTTAACGGTAGTTGTAAAATCATAACCTTCTACAGTGAATTTTCCTGTATTCGTATCGAACAATGTAGCAGCTTTAGCAGAATCTATTATGATATCGCCATTCTTGTCTAACTTTTCTGAACCAGTAACCTTGTAGTTTCCATTTTCGTCAAAGTTAGTGCTATTTACTTCATACCAACCCTTTAAGATATAGTAGTATCCATCGATAGACGCTCTCGTTATTTGAGGATTTTCTGCGCTTATACCTGCTTTAACTGTTTGATTAAGCACACTAGTGCCTCTGTTAGAATCGAAAGTAACATCATAAGTTTTAGGAGCATCATCAATTTCTAAAGAAGTCGTTCCGTATTCTCCAACTAGAGCTCCCTCAGTACCAGCTATCGCTTTAACTGTATATCTGTAATGTAGGGAAGCATTTAAATCTTGTGTTGTAGAATAGACATTTGAGTTAAATTCTTTAGTAAGTGCAACATCTGATGCAACGATCTCATATGTTCCTTCATTTTCGTTGAAACTTTCTATATCTACTGTTACAGAATAGTCGTCACGTCCTCCGACTGGTGAAACGGCAATTTTTGTGCCTTCGTTTTCACTAAAAGTTACCGTCGGATTAGTTATACTCAACTTGTTATCGTTTTCGTCGAGAACATATACAATTACAGTTCTATCTTCAGCACCCGCAGCAGTTATAGAAAATTCTATTTTTCCTGCAGCAGTTGCGGTGAACGTACCATTTGTATTACTGTATACTGCATTTTTATCAGCTACATAAGCTTTAGTTGCTTTATCGACCTCAACATTTATACTTGCAACTGGCAACGTAGAAGCATTACTTACGATATTGATTTCATCTCCGACGTGGACTGTCATAGTTCCAACGTTAGTGTCGGCATCTTCAGTAACTCTATTAGTGAATGCTATTTTATTAAGTGATGCACTAGCAGCGTCTACTGTAAAGCTTTCGACATAATCGTTTGCCCAAGTAATTTCGATAGTAGCAGTTTTAACTTCTTCGTCGAAGTAAAGAGCCATATTACCATCAGTAAGTTGTACATTTGTTCTTACATCGCGTTGTGACGTAACTACTCCGTTCTTTTGAGAGTAAACTTTTAGAGATTTAGCGTCTGTAATTTTGATAGACTTAATATCGGCATCTGTTACATTGTCAGTTTCGTTTTTCTTCAATTTTGCATCGATACTGAATAGTCCTGAATCTTCATCGAAATCTATTTTATCGACGTAGACAACTTCGTTTTTATTGTTACTTGCTACTTCGCCGATAGATAATTTGCTTCCTTTATAATCGTTAGTCAAGTTAGCGTCGATGATATCTAATGTGTAAGTAACTGCGTAGTTCTTAGTCCAGCCAACTGTGATTTTGAACGTTTGGTTACTTTCAGTTACATTTATCGGTAAAGCTATAACGCCATTTGTATAACTGATCAGTCCTTTATCAGTCGCTTCTTCAAAAGTATATTTGAAATATCCATCTTCGTCCTTATCAACATTTTGATAATTTCCTCCACTTATTGAAACGTAAGCTTCTGTTTCAATTGGTGTAACACCTGTCGGAGCAGTGATCGATAAACCATCTAGTTTATAACCGTCGGTATCCCAAGCGATATCTTTATTCGTGTAAGATGCAACTTTTTCATCGACTTCTCCACCTGTAAGTGCAAGCGTTCCTGAAGCTGGTTTAGCATATTCAACTTTACCTGATTTAGGGCTGATAGTGAATGTCTGTTTGTTCATTGCATCCCATTCTACTGTTACAGTAGTTGCCTTGCCCTCTACTAATGGTACTGCAAACGTTGCTTTGCCAGTTGCATCGGCATTGAAAGCTGCTTTGTTTTCTTCAGCTCCGACTTTTGTCGTAACTTTAATATTAGTAGAATTCTTGTAAGCTTCGTTAGTTACTTCTAACGTAGTTCCATTTTTACCGAGTTCGTAGTTATAAGGAAGTTCTTCATATTTCTTAGTAGTGTTGTTGTAGTCGCCTGATACTTCATAACTAGTAGCATCGATACGACTCAAGTCAAACTTAGCATCTGCTTCAGCAGTTAAAGCTACAGTTCCTTGTTTTTGGTCTTCAGTGTCAGCAGATATGTGTACATTGAATGTCTTGACGACTGCATTGCCATACATTACTTTTAATACGTGGTCTTCACCTTGTTTAACAACTAAATCCCAAGTATAGTTTCCTTCGCCATCCATGTTTGCAACGTTCTTGTCGAATGTAAGCGTTTCTAGAACTTTAGACTCTTTTCCGTCGACTATCTTAATAACTTCATGAGTAACTGTCTTTCCATCTATAACTAATGAAAGATATTTCAAGTGCGACTTATCGACACCGTCGATGAATGCAGAAGCGTCAACTGTAGTAGTAACGATGTTTCCTCCTTTGTTGATATCCCATTTGACGTATCCTTTAACGTCGATGTTTTCAGGAACTTCTTCATCCTTCTTGAACGTTATATCAGCTGTATCCGTCGTTTCTAGTCCTACTTCAGGATAAACGAATGGTGTGTTGCTATCTAATATTACTTCAAAGTCTTGTTTGTATCCATTTTGCCAATCGATTGTGACTTTTGCAGTGCGTCCTGTAACGTCGTTGTTCTCTTTTAATGGAATCGACAAGGCTAAGACTTTCGTTCCTTCTACTTCTTCTACAGTAGGTCTTATCGCTTTTGGCGTCGTGTCCCTGTATTCTTCTTCAGTAGATAGTGAATCGTTTGCGTCATAATTAGGATTCTTTTCTACGTTAGTGTAGCTTGCAGTTATTGAACTGTATTTGAAATCTGCCTGAGTAGTGAAGTATTCAGCTGGTTCGACATAAACGACGACATTTCCGTTCCAATCGATATTTTTTCCACTGAAAGTAACTTTTGAGCCATCTAAAGCAGTTGTTCCCGTTAGTCTCTTTTCGCTAGTATATTCATTTTTATTGCTATCGAATACATACTCTGTTTTGCCAGACAATTTACCAGCAGGCATTTCCTCTAGTTGTCCTGTTACTCTGATAGTAAATGTTTGAGTAGTTCCGTTCGTCCATGTTGTCTTTATAGTTATAGTCTCATTTTCTTTAACGACCGGACTATACTTCAAAGTCGTTTGATTGCTCGACCAAGTAAGCGTCTCTTTCTTACCGTTACCGCGAGTAACTTCCACCTTAGTTCCAGAGGCTTCTGCAATGTTTAAGCCGTTCGGTAAAGTGAGAATCACTCCGATTTTGTGGCCTGCCGGATCAGATGAATCCCATTTAATAGTACCACCGATATTCAAAGTGTTATTTGCACCAGTAGTCGTATCTTTAGAGAATGTAATTTTTTCATCTGCAGTTATCAAACCTGCTGAGGATTGAGTAGACTCGTACTCAAAATTGATCTTTTCATCATCCGTAAAATCTCTTACATATGTATCCAATACTGAAGAGATATTTTCGTTTTTTTCATCCACTAATTTAACCGTTACAATTTTAGCAGTTACGGGGATATTGAGTATTCCGTTCGCTTCATCGTATTGAGGTTTTTTATTTGGCTTGTCGGTTTCGAAAACGAGTTTCTTACCAGCAGGAATATCTCTTTTATACGTTATAGGGTAAGTCTTCTCGACGTTGTTTACGTAGTATATGTCTCTAGAAGTCAAAGTCTTGATAACCTTTGTGTCAGTGACAGGCACTGCGACGTTTTCATCGTTTAGTACGTACCAGTCTCCTAATTCATAGTAGTAAATGTTTGCTCCTTCATATCCGACTACATCTTTATTAAAACTGTTGTCGTTAGTTGTTGCTTTTGAAACTCTTACAGCAGTTAATACTGTATCTGGAGTAAACTTCGAGATACCTATTACATAGGAACCTTCTTCAATTTCTTTTCCAGCAGTTTCGTTGATCGATAAGGCATCGACGTTCGCAGCAGCCATTACGGCTAAAGAAACGATAAATGCCTTTGAAAATACTTTTTTAAAATTTAATTTTTCCATTATTACACCCTTTCTCAAATTAATTTACGCTTGCTACTTTCAATTTATTTGTGTCTATTATGTCGGCGTTTATTTTATCGCCAGATTTTTTAGTACCAGTCTTTCCTGTGAATGTAGTTACAGAAACTATACCGTTTACATTTTTGCCATTTTTATCTTTTATACGAATGTAGCACTCGTTTGCCGAACTATCAGCTATCTTCTCACAAACTGCTCTATAATCGGATAAAGCAGGTTTTGTAGGATCGGTCGGTTTAATTGGATCAGTCGGTTTAACTGGGTCAGTTGGTTTAACTGGATCAGTCGGTTTAACAGGATCTGTAGGTCGTGTCTCGTCTTGATTTGATACTGTCACCTTTACCGTTAAAGTTTTGCCGTCCACTGTAGCTGTGATATTAGCAGTTCCAGCTTTGATCGCTTTAACGTTTCCATTCGAATCTACTGAAGCGACATTAGGATTAGATGATTTCCAAGTAATCTTCCCTTTAGCATTATTTACAGATAATCTCTTACTTTTTCCCACTTTGAGGGTAAAGTTTTTAGAGTTTAAGCTAGGTTCTTTCTCTCCACCAGCCGGCTCAGAGTCTTCTTTTTCCCACTTTGCTTTCAAAGTTATGTCCTTTGTCACTTTTGAATTGAAATCGTAATCTTTACCATCCAATTGCCATGCAACGAATTTATATCCATCGCGAGTCGGATCTGCCGGTTTCTTTAAAGTACCATTTTTTTCTACTGTCATTGACTCTAATGTACTTCCTCCGTCTGTATCGAATTTTACTGTTAATACATCGCCTGTTGTCGAAGGGCCATTTTTTATCCATCCAGCTTTAAGCATAATATCTTTAGTCACTTTTGTATCAAAATCGTATACTATTTCGTTGTAATACCAATTGTCGAATGTATATCCTTCTTTAGTTGGATTTGCTGGTCTCGTAGCTTTTTTCATGAAGCCGACTTCTTGAGTTGGCACTATAGAACCGCCTTGTGCATCGAATGCAACTTCTTTTTTACTTCCGAATATGATCAAAAGCAAAACTATTATAGCTACTACGATTACGCCGACTATTATTGCAATATTATTTTTTTTCATTTCATACCATCTTTCTTTAATTTTTTTGTTTTTTTGTTGCATCGAAGCAACTGTTTAAAGACATGTAACCCTGAGCGATCACTCTCCTTAGTTATTATAAATGAGGATTACCACTTTTTTATTCTGCTTGCTCTTTTTCTAATTCTCTTTCGAAGAATTTATCTATGCTTACGCCTAGGATTATCGAAATTTTATAGAGAGTGACAAGCGAAATATTGTTTCTGTCGTTTACAGATTCAATACGTTTAAGGTGGTTTACAGAAAGATCGAGTTTCTCAGCTAAATCCATTAGTCTTATACCTTTCTCTTTTCTGTATTTTTTGACATTTTTGCAAACAGTCGATTTAATGTTTTCATCATATTTCTCATACTCTTCCAAAAACATCATCCCCTATACCCGTAATTATAAATAAAAGAATTTTTAAAGTAAGCAACCTTTCGTGCCGAATTGTGAAATTTGTCAAAATTACAAAGTTGACATATTTTAATTTTTTTTTCAAAAAAAAGAAGCCTGAAGCTTCAAGTTAATTTAAGGTGACGTTTGTATAAATTTCTGAGACGTCGTCTATATCGTCGAGCATCTTATAAAGTTTATTGTATGTTTCTAAATCTTCTCCATCTAATGTTATCTTTTCTTTTGGGTACATTCCGATTTCATCTATTTCGAATTCTACGTTTGGCAAAAACTCTTCGATGACATCCTTTACCCGAGAAGCATCTTTAGCATCAGAGGTTACTATCAATAATCCATCTTCGTTTTCTAGGTCGCGTATCTCTATGCCGGCGTCTAATAAAGCCTCAAAAAGTTCGGCTTCGAGGTCACTTTTGATTCCGACGATGCTCAAGTGGTCGTAGTTATATGATACGCTGTTCGTAACACCTAAGCTCTTATGTACTTTATTGAAAGCTGCACGAACTTCGCCGACTGTCCT
This sequence comes from uncultured Bacilli bacterium, assembly GCA_949439935.1. Classification (GTDB taxonomy): domain Bacteria; phylum Bacillota_I; class Bacilli_A; order RF39; family UBA660; genus RUG11867. Next base: position 1,101 of record CASRZA010000058.1, on the reverse strand, counting down.
ATTGACATTGTCTGTAAGCGTCTTAATTATCAAAGTGCTAGCGCCAGGACCGAATCCTTCATAAATGACTTCTTTGTAATCTTCTTGTCCAGCACCTTTAGCTTTGGCAATGGCTCTATCGATGATGTCGTTTGGAACCTGTTGTTTTTTAGCTTTGTTTACTATTCTTTTAAGTTCGATATTGGCCTCTATATCCGGCGAACCTTTCTTACATGCTAAATAAATTTCTTTAGCGAAGGTCGTATATATCTTACCTCTCGCTGCGCCGTTTTTTTGAATGCTCGCTTTTCTTACTTCGAATGCTCTTCCCATATTTGCACTTCCTTCTCTTGCTTTTTAATTATATAATCATTGTCTATTTTTTACAACTGTTTTTAATTCAAATTCGAGTTAGAGATTCAGTTAGACGACTTGTAAAAAATCTATTTATTGCTGATTTTGTTTGCCTTGTACTTTATTTTCTACCATCCTCATCACCTTTTGGATTTGATTTGGCATAATTATGAGAGCCTCAGAAGTTCTATTAATATCTTTAAAGACAAATTTTTGGGCAATATAGGTGATTTGTTTACTTGGAGGAAATTTAGAGATCACTTGTTTTTCGATCGGGGTCAGTCTATTTTCTTTTATAAACTCCACTGTAAATATAAGATCTAAGTGTGCTATCCTTTTATTCGTATATTCCCGATGTTCATATGGCAAATAATCTCTCTCTATGTAGCCTATTTTATGTTTAAATTCTGCAAGGGATAACATTAAAGAAGGAAGAATTATATCAACTAAGTATCGTATGTTTTTTGATGATAAACCATATTCACCAACTATTTTTGTGAGTGATTTCCTCTGATGACCATACAGACCTAGCAATCTAGATAATACTAGTTTAAGTGGAAAATTCAGACATGCGAGTTTATCTTCTAGTTGATACCCTTGGAGTCCCTCTTTGGAATACAAACTGTCGATTTCAACTTGAGAAGCTATCTTTAAATTCAGGCGTTTTGCTTCTTGAAAATCTATGTATTGTGTTAAATAAAGAAACTTTATAAATTTTATATATCCTCTATCTCTAGTATCCGGATCTTTCGAAATGTCAGCTAAAGA
>CASRZA010000057.1 GCA_949439935.1 uncultured Bacilli bacterium | reverse complement strand
GTTTTCCACATTCTCTGATTTTTTTCTCTCAACTATTTTTTTACCTAAACTCAAACCTTATTTTGAGACTCTAGAAATTTTAAGTTGTATGATTTTGTTATCTGCTTCTTCAAAACTGCCATATATGGTATCTTTGAAGAAAACATTTAGCCACCCTTTCCTATGTAAATGTTAAAATCTCACTTTTAATTTCTTCTGTAAAATGAATTTCTACCAATTCATCGAACAGTCTATGACCTAGAGGTTTTAAACATTTTGGTGGGAAGAAAATAGTATGATGAACAGTAAACATCAACAATTTTTAAAATACATTTTATAAATATTTCTATCTTTTATATACAAAGCAATAACTTTCCCGTCATGGATAAATTTTACAAAATCACAAGTTTTAGTAAGTTCCAATTTGCAACCATTAGACACCTTTTTATACAACTCATCATCCACTTCGATAGACTCAATTTCTTTTAAGACTTCCTCAACTGTTAATAAAGAAAAGTTTCCATTTTCTATATCTTCTATTGTAGAGGCCTCATCTAACTCAAATTGTCCCTGTCGAACTCTTAACAGATCCGTCATAGTCGCGAATGTTTCTAATTTTTCACCTATATCTCTAATCAAACTTCGTATGTATGTACCTTTTGAAACATCACATTCTATTTCGATATGAATGCCATCGATCTTCAAAATTCTTATATCGACGATTTCAACTTCGCGCTTTGGCAACTCCACATCTTCGCCGTTTCGGGCGTATTCGTAAAGTTTTTTGCCATTTATTTTGACGGCTGAATACTTTGGTACCTCTTGCATGTATTTTCCTTTAAAACTTAAAATTATTTTCTCTATTTCTGCACTTGAGCAAACCTTTTCGCTTTGTTTTAAGACCGTACCTGTAGAATCTAAAGTATCTGTCTCATACCCGAGGTCGAACCGAGCACGATAAGTCTTATATTTACTAGTCAAAAACTCTGACAACTTCGTACAGTTTCCTATAGTCAATATGAGAACTCCTCGAGCCATAGGATCCAAAGTTCCCGTATGACCTATCTTTTTTGTACCGAGAATGCGAGATACTCTATTTACGACGTCGCGACTGGTTGGGCCATTGTCCTTATTTACAATTAAAATTCCGTTTATATTAGATCGTTCTTTCACTCGTAATAGTCGCAGCTCCTATTGTCGGTTCAAACATCAAGGCACATAGAGTTCTATTGAATTCCTCATCTTCGACATGACTCATCGCCATTACTTTAGATATACCAAGCCTCTTCAATATATCAGTCAAATCTCGGAACAAATTTAAAGTTATACTTCTTTCGTCATTGCGTCCTGTATATGTCGTAAATACGTGCCAAATTTGAGCAACCGAACCATTCAGTTGGCACTCTATAAAGCCTTCAATCGAATCTGTAACGAGCACAATTCTATCTCTATCGAAGATCTCCGACATCTTCAAATCGGCATAATCTCGACTTCTTTTCTCGATTACGAAAGAACTTTCCTGTCTTTCGAATGGTTTGTTGTTAGTAATTCTTAAATAATGATTTTTTATATACTCAGCATACAGACATCTCAACTTTTCTAAATTTTTTTCATTTAAATTTCTAATGTTTTTTGTCATCAGTAAAACTTAACCTCTTTCCATATATCACATCTTTACCCCAGTTAATCTCTTCAAAATCCATCGTCTCTAGTGCGTTGATAAACAGATTGTCTCGATAGTCACTGATGGCAATCACTCTTTCAGCTCCCATATCACGAACTTTCTCAGCGAATGCCCTATACAATCCTAAAGTCTCTATCCTAGAAAATTCAGGACTTCCATCACCAACGTACCAATACGTGAGTAGAGCAACTCCTCTTCTAGATACTTGCCCTATCATAAAAATCGGATCAAAATATTGAGACCAAATATGAGCCACACATACTCTTTTCCCTGATTTTACCTCCTTGATCGTATCCTTCGCAAACTTTCTTGCTTGTAATTTAGTAATTATGGACGTCTCTTCCGTGCTTTTTCTGCTATGAGATAGATTTCTTTTTCTCTGAATAAAATACTTCTGCAAAGCCATCCCTAAGCTCTTATATTCCTTTTCTCCAAAATTTTCAAAACTTCTTATCATTAACTTACTACTCTCCAATTATATCTATCCATTTATCCTTTTTATAAATCAAAGAGGTTTTATTCTATACCCGTATTTTACGCTACTAGTACTCGAGCTGATATGTTCGAACTCTAGAGTCTCCAAAAGATCGATAAACTTATTTTCATGATATCTGCATCTCGCAACTATAGTTTGGACATTTCTCTTTTTTAATTCTAAAACGAAAGCCTTATATAACTCTAACGATATTCTTCTAGCTTCGAGATGATTCTCCTCATCTACATAATAACCTGTTATACTGGCTTCCTTCCATCCGTCGATATCTCCCATCATAAATCCTCGAAGGACTTCACCTTCATATAAAATTATCGCCATGCTATTCCCATTTTTGATTTTATCGATGTTCTTTTTTGCTAATCTAAAAAAATTCAAGTGGAATAGACTTCTTATAATAAGGCCCGCATTTTCAAAATTGACAATTTGCTTGCACTTCTCCCAAGAGTATTTAATCGACAAATTTTGAAATTGTTTAAAATCCCATTCCGAAAATTGCTCAGAATTTTTAATGAACTGTATCTGTAATTTATTTTTTTCCATAAGCATTTCAACTTAACTGAAAAAAGATCAGTTAAGCTATACTCCTTGCATATTCATTTACAGCTTCTTTTTTATCTACGATAGAAAAACCTAGTGATAATAAAGCATCGTTTAAATCTTCATCTTTGATATGACTACACGCCTTCATCTGGGAGACTCCACTTGTAGACATCTTGTGAGAAAATGCCCTATACAATTCCAAAGATTGTATTCTTCTTCCCATCGGACATTTCACGTCTACATATAGATGTGTTATCACACCCACTTCGCCTTCATTCCCTCCGACTAAAAACCCTGTGACGGATTCTTCTGCATCGTCGAGACTGACAAACCCTTGCTTTTTTCCTTCTTTTATCATCCTTAATATGTCTATCACATATTTTTTGTTTCTAACCGAAGTCATAAAAGACTCCAAAAATTTAGGAGTTTTTCCACCTGTAGTTGTGCAAGATTCGTTAAAATACTGTATGAAAATATTTCTAAATTCGGTCATCTCTTGTGCGGTTAGCTCTCTGGCATCTTTTATCATATGTCTGTTCTCCTTTTTTGTTAATTGCCCTTTATTTCTTCTTAATTACAATGATATACTTCGAGAGTAATAATCTATATCGTCAGAACCATAAGCGAAATCGAAACCCAAAGATGTCAAAGTATCGACAAAATCTGTTTCAGAAACGCGTGCTTGAGCACATAATTTCCTTCCACCTCTTAGAAAGACGTCAGCCGAAAAAGCCTTTAACAATTCCATCTCAGTTTTTCTTTTCCTTAAATAACTTCTGCCTATACAGCAAAAGTGAATTATGTTTCCTCCAGTTTGATCGACATTTCCAGCGATAAAACCCACGATCATACCTTCATCGAATCCTACCAAAGCATGAACTGAACCGTCGTCGATCCTTCTGATCATCTCTAAAGCATAGCGCTCACTTCTAGAAAAGAGAAACTTTTTGATCATCTTTTTTAAACTCGAAAGTTCCTCTTCTCCAACGAGCACTGACTCGTCAAAATACTCTGTATACATATTACGAAATCTACTTCTCTCATCGAGATTTAAATCTCTAGCATTTTTTATCGTCAAATTCTATTCTCCTTCGTTTATTTTTTCGATAATGCTCTCTATTTTTTCACCATAATCCAGTGATTTATCGTAGACGAATTTTAACTCTGGCGTACTTCTCAGATCTAGTCGATGTGCAAGTTCGGTTCTTATAAAACCAGCTGCCTCATTAAGCTCATTTTCTACAAATTCAGTATCCTCTCGCCTAGTCATGAAATAGACTTTCGCAAAAGTTAAATCGGCGTCGACTGTAACATCTGTAATGCTGACCATCTTCAACACTTCGTTTTTAGCTTCTTCGTTTAATATAGCACTTATCTCACGCGAAATCGAAGAGGCGATTCTCTTGAGTTTTAAACTACTCATCTCTTCACCTCTACCATCTCGTAAGCTTCGAATATATCTCCAACTTTGATATCGTTAAAATTTTCGATAGTTATACCACATTCGTAGCCTTCTTTAACCTCTTTGACAGAATCTTTTTCTCTTTGAATAGATGAAATCTTTCCATCATATATTATCGTTCCATCTCTTATGATACGGACTTTCGCGTTATTTTTCATCACGTCTTTTAACACTTTGACACCTGCGATCGTACCGACCTTGCTAAACTTAAATAGTTGTCTTACTTCGGATGTGCCCGTAGTTTTCTCCTCATATTCAGGGTCTAACATACCCTTCATAGCGGCTTCGATATCTTCGACTAATTTGTATATGATCGTATATTGTCTGATCTCTACACTATACTCCTTCGCAGCTTCCTTAGTAGAAGCATTAGCTACGACGTTGAAACCGATTACTATCGCATTAGATGCGTTCGCAAGGACGATATCCGACTCAGTTATAGCACCTATTCCACTTCTTATTACTTTAACTTTGACGCCTTCTACGTCGATTTTAAGTAGAGCATTCTTAACAGCTTCTTCGCTTCCACGCACATCGGTCTTAAGTACGATGTTAATTTCTTTCGCACCTGACTGAATTTGATTGAATAGATCTTCAAAACTGACGACATCAGTTTTATATTTAGTCGTTTTAGCATTGTTTTGTCTCTTAGTTGCAATATCTTTTGCTTGTTTTTCCGATTCGAACGCCATAAATTTATCTCCGGCACTTGGATTTCCATTCAAACCGGTAATCTCGACAGGTGTAGATGGTCCTGCTTCGACGATCGATTGACCTAAGTCGTTCTTTATCGTACGAACCTTACCGAATGCTGTACCGACGACTATAGGATCTCCGAGACGAAGTGTTCCGTTCTGTATCAAGAGACTTGAAACTCCTCCACTCGCTTTATCGATTCTAGATTCTATTACAGTTCCACTTGCATATATATTAGGGTTTGCTTTATATTCGCTTACCTCCGAAATAGCAAGGATAGTCTCTAAAATTTCGCTGACGTTATCTCCGTTTTTGGCACTTATGTTGACGAAAGGTATATTTCCTCCCCAACTTTCTGGTGTAATGTTGTGAGCTGTCATCTCTGTATAGATACGCTCGATGTTAGCTTCTGGTTTATCTATCTTATTGACCGCAACTATTATAGGCACGTTTGCCGACAAGGCATGATCTATCGCTTCCTCCGTCTGAGGCATTACACCGTCGTCTGCCGCGACGATTATGATGACGATATCTGTAATAGAAGCTCCACGCGCTCTCATCTCAGTAAAAGCAGCATGTCCAGGTGTATCTATGAATGTGATTTTTTTATCGTTATATTCTATCTGATAGGCGCCTATATGTTGTGTAATTCCACCGAACTCTTTGTCGACGACATTAGAATTCCTGATATAGTCTAAAAGCGTTGTCTTTCCATGGTCTACATGCCCCATGATAGTTACTACTGGAGGCCTAGTAACTAGGTCTTCTTCGTTGTCGACGATCTCTAACTCTTCGAAATTAGATACATCTTGGGTAGCCTCGCGTTTTAGAGTCTTGCCATATTCGAGTGCCAATATTTCAGCATTCTCGAAATCGACCGATTGATTTAAACTTATCATCAGTCCCATAGACATGAGCTTCACGATTATGTCGTTACCACTTACTCCTAAGACGCTAGCTAGTTCGCCTACAGTCATTTCATCTTTATATAATACGATATTCTCGTCGCTGTTAGTCACAGTTTGAAGCTTTTCCTTATGCTTATACATTTCTTTTCTTTTTTTAGCATAGTTGTTTTTAGCTTCCATATTCGTAGCCGTCTTTTTAGATTTATCGTTAAATCTTTTGATATCACTCTTCTCGTGCTCTCTTACGATCTCCTCTTCTTCGACTTCGCTTTCGATAATATATCCGTTCTCAGCTTCTTCGACAGAATCCATGATATCTATCGCATTATCTAGCATTATGACGTCATCTTCCTCTAACATGTCAGATGCGTTCAAAGCCTTTATCCCCAAAAATGCACATTTTTTTAATACTTCTTGTACGGTTATACCCATTTCGTTCGCATAATCTTTTACGCTACACATAAAACCACACCTTTCTAATCGATATATTTTAGTATTTCTTCGTATAAACTTTCATCTATTTGTACTTCGAGAGCCCTATCGATCGCTTTCGACTTACGGGCTTTTTCGACTACTTCTTTACTCTTCTTTATATAGCAACCTTTTCCATTTTGTTTACCTGTCACATCGACACTGGCTTTCCCTTCGAACCTCACTATTCTCAAAAGTTCTTGTTTAGGATACTTTTCTCTAGTCACTACACATGATCTCATAGGTATCTTTTTCATACCCATATTATTTGTTACCTTCTTCGTTTACTTGACTCATAGATTTGATAGTCAAATGATACTTCGTTAGCTTGCTAGCTAATTTGATATTCGCACCTTTTTTTCCGATCGCCAAAGACAATTCGTCGTCCGAAACGACTACGAAAGCTTCGTTCTTCTCGGCACTCTCGTCGATCGAAACATAGACGTTTTTAGCAGGACTCAAAGCTTCCTTTATGAATTCAGCAGGATCTTCTGAATATAGTACTAAATCTACTTTTTCGCCATTCAATTCTTTTAAGATACTTCCTATTCTCGTACCTTTTTCTCCTATGCAAGCTCCTCTCGCATCGACTCTCTCATCATTAGAATAGACGGCTACTTTACTTCTTATACCAGCCTCACGTGCCACTCCATAGAGAAGAACTGTTCCATCTATCAATTCAGGTATTTCACTTTCGAACAATCTTCTTACAAAATTATAGTGTTTTCTCGAACAAAGGATAAGTGGTCCTTTAGGAGTCTCTTCGATTTTTTGAATATAGACGCGAATGCTGTTACCCATTTTGACGTTTTCTCCCGGTATCATCTCACCCTTAGGAAGGATTCCTCTCGCACGACCTAGATCTACATAATAATTTCTTTCATCTTCCATCGCGAGCATTCCGAGCATCATTTCGCCTTCTTTACCTTCGAAGTCGCTCATTATAGATTCACGTTCAGCAGTTCTGATCTTTTGGATCAATACCTGTTTAGCAGTCTGCACTGCGACGCGACCAAAGTCGTCTGGAGTAACTTCTTCTTCGATAGTCTCTCCAACTTCTATGTCAGGTACCTTCTTTCTCGCATCTTCTAATAGAATTTGTGCGTCGACTGGTACACTAGGTTCTATGACGACCTCGTTACCTTCTTCGTCTATCGTAACCTCAGGATCTTCATAATCGCTCATGACGACGTAATAAGTAAACATCTTTACTTCGCCAGTATTTCTATCTATCCTAGGTTTAACGTTTGTCTTAGAATTATAATTTCTCTTATAAGCCGTTATAAGTGCCTGTTCCATTGCATCGAATATTATGTTCTCATCGATACCTTTTTCCTCTGCTACTAAACGTACGTTCTTTATAAAACCTTTTGCTTCCATATTAATTACCTCTTTCTTTGCTAGATATATCTAAAACGTATTCTTCGTCGATCAAATCGAGTTCGTCGACAATCGGATTTATGACGTTTGTCGCTTCGACGATTCCATCCATATCGAGTCCATTCACTTTATCTAAAGTAATCTTTAAAAAATTATAACCGTTCTCCTTCACATATATGACCTCGTCGACAATTATACTCAATTCTTTCATAGGCCCAGTTATGGCATCTCTAATCCTTTTTAGTTTTTCTTCCATACAAATTTACACCACCATTTTTAAATAATTATAAAAGTGGGTTTTGCTTGCCCACTTCCTTTCTGTTTAATAATAAAATTATAACACGCTTTTGTTTAAAACACAAATTTTTTTGGTCATTTCCTTACAAAAAATTATTTTAAAACAAAATGCCTTTTTTACATCCACTATTATTTTAGATCTTTACTTTTTAACGATGCCGAATTAATTTCTTTCCGTACATCTAAAAAGATTAGATAAAAAAGAATTATAAAGCCTGTTACTACATCAAAAACATTAATATATCGATACAGTCATAATATTACAGATAATATAAAATTAGCATTTTAAGAATTGTTTTCAGTTTTTATATCCTCTTCTCTTGCGATACAATCCACATATTAACCTTATATCGATTTTTACTTAAGAATTGTATAATCTTTTCGACTTCCTCGACGTCCAAATCGACGCATTCAGCTATATCGGATAATTTCATACCTTTTTCCAGTGTCCTTTTTTTAGGATACCTTCTTCTTTAAATGTCCATACTTATGGGTATATTATATAATTTTATGATCAAATCTCCCGACCTCTGAACATCTTCTATAGTACTCTTGTTATACGTATTCTTATAGAAGGTCATATTTTCTAAAAGATAGTCGTACTCTATGCCGACGATGGCAGAGATCAACTTACAAATAAATCTCTTATACTCTTCGTTTTGAAAGATTATTTTGAATACAGAGTCAGCCATAGGTGATAATCTCAATTCATCGTTTAGTTCTTTAGATTTAGGAATGTGAACTTCGTAATTTTTTTCCTCTCTCCATGTCCACCATCGCAGGACTCTTTAACAGTTCTCTCATCCTAAGTATAACTTCGTCGGTCTTTTTCTTAGTTTTGTTATTCATTAATTTGCATTCTTTCTCGTTGTAATAAAGTGGTACCACGATCGACAATATAACACATACTAAAAACCTTGTCAAATGTCCTATCTAAAAGGAAAAAGTGGCATTTTTTTGATTTCGTAAAAATCATGAAAACTATTGCAAAAAAAAAGATTTTAACTTTTTTTAAATGTTACAATATCCAAGAACTTTGCAAATAGATAAAGTATTCTATTAGACTTATTGATTGCGACACTTTTCCCGACAGCCTTACCACCGATAGTAAAAGCAGCAATCAAACTAGTTAAAATGAGATTGACCAGTACCAAGTTGACTGAAAATTCATTCGCGATCAAAAGCCCTAATGTTACTCCTGCACTACCTGAAAGAATTCCACATACATCCCCGACGACGTCGTTACAAAAACTCGACACTTTAGATTTACTCTTTAACAACCGAAGCGCTCTCTTTGCTCCTCTAATTTTTTTAGAAGCCATCGAATTGAACACTTTCTCATCTGCGACAGTCACTGCGACTCCTATCATATCGAATATTATTCCCAAAAAGATGAATACTAATAATACGATTACACTCACAATAGCGGTCGACCCCGACACGACTTTATCCGAAAACATCGATAATACGAAAGACAAAGTAAAAGCTAAAAGTGTAATCTCTATTATCCAAACGACATCTTTGTTTAGATGAAACAGTTTATTATCCTTCTTTGTTTTATTATCATAATTATGTATCTTTTTCATACTTCACCTTTTTAAATCAAAAATAAAAACAGGGAGATTATCGTGATAAACTTTGACTCTTAGGTCAGGTTGGATTTCCCTTCGAACAACTCGCCTATTAC
>CASRZA010000056.1 GCA_949439935.1 uncultured Bacilli bacterium | reverse complement strand
ATCCGGACCTTGTCTACTCTTAAATTCTAACCCTACGGGTACCTTCTTGTCAAGCTTTTTTTCGATGTTTACGGCATCTCATATTTTACTCGAAATCTTTAAAATCGAACTCTTTAGTTTTGTCGTCATCGTCCTCTAAATCTCTTTTCGTGGCATCTTTAAACGTTTTTGCATCGAACTTTTGGGTCTTATCGTCGTCGAACAACTCCCCTTTTAAGATGTCTGTGACACTTTCTTGTTCAAATTTATCGTCTTTTATATTTTCTATTTTATCTATCTCATAAGTCGGTTCATCGCCAGCGCGTTTTTTTAGGGGAAGTTTAGATTCTTCTTTAACGTTCTTTTTCTTTTTATTTTTATTTTTCTTTTTGAATAGAACGATCGTTACTCCGATTACGATCACTAGGATAGTCCCTGCGATACCACCGATCAACCAATAGTTAGTTTTTTTCTTATCTACAGGCGGTTCTTTTGATTCTTCGTCTACCGATGGTTTTTCTTCTTTTTCATCCTCTTCGCCTTTTATGACCATAATTTCATATACTTGTTTCTCTTCCCCATCGGATGAAACGACTGTTATCGTGACGGGATTCTCTCCGTCGACAAAGTTTTTGTTTCCTTCGATAGTAACTTCTGCGAGTTCGTCTTCTCTTTCATAAATGAAGTTTAACTCTGTGATATCCTTGCCAACTTTGACGGTATATTTGTTATTGTTTTTGTCGAATTCTGGACTTAGGGAAACTCCTATATTGTTGATATCTAATTTTTTGAGATATGCACTCGGCTCTGCTATCGTACCTCTCACTATTGTGATCTTATACGTGTTTTTTGTTTCACCATCTTCGGCCGTAACGACTATTTCTGCTTCGTTGGCTCCCATCTGTAGGGAGATGTTTCCTCCACCTGTTCGCGTGGCACCGGGACTGACAGATCCAGTCACTTTGACCATGTTGATAGTATCTTTAACCACAACCGTATATTCGAACACGTCGCTTTTAAATTCAGGAGCAATCGTACCTTGACTCACCGACAGACTAGTCAAAAAAGCATCTTTCGATTTCGGTTTCTCAAATTTTATAGATCCTTCTTTTATCTTTATTTCTGAACTGCCTCCAGGACGATATTCAGTACCGTCTGCCTTTTTAAAGACTACGTTCGTCGGAGTTATTTTAAAGTCTCCTACTAGGTCTTGTGTCGTCTTATAGTTGACTAAGCCGATCGTCGCGGCAGACAAGGTTCCCGTAAGAGTATATGTCTTCGTTTCAACGCCAGCTACGTTAAAAGATGTATTAGGAACGCCTTTAGGATCGAAAGATTCGATATTCGCATAGGCTGTTCCTGAGACGTTCAATTGAAATGATACTTCTGTGAACTCATTTAAGTTTCCTTTGTCGTCTATTAGTTCAACCGTGACACTTCTAGATGCTCCTGCCGACGTCGTATCGTTGCCGATGGACAATGTGGCAGCATCGGTTTTGCTTGTAAAAAGCATCAATCCAGCCGTTAAACATATAATTTTTTTAAATATTTTTTTCATCAATAAATCTCCTCTTAAATCAATTTAAGTAAAATTTCATTCATCACATAAATATATTTTGGATTTATGAAAATATAACCGTCTTTGTATATTAGTTCTTTGTTCTTTATGAGTGGCTTGACTGGAAAAGCATCTTGTAAATTGATTTCATATTTGTCAAAAAATTCTTGTAAATTTATGCCTTCCATTTTACGGAGCCCTAGCATCACTTCATTTTCCATCATCTCTTGAGCGCTTACCAAGTGTTCGTCTAATTTGTAATTTCCTAAGAGATAATCTTCTAAACTTCTCGTATTTTCGTATCTAAAGCCTTTTATATAGCCAGCTGCGCCTAAACCGAACCCGTAATATTCCTCGTTGTTCCAGTAGCATAAATTATGTTTAGAAGCATAACCTGGTTTAGCATAGTTAGATATTTCGTAGTGATCGTATCCGTTCTTTTTGAGTTTTGTCTCTATATACTCATACATCTTTGTCTCTTCTTCTTCACAGATGTTGGAATCGTCCCTTATTCTGCACATCGTATGATCCTCGATGATGAGCGAATAAGTGCTGATATGTTCTGGTTCGAGCTTCAGAAATAAGTTTAGATCTTTTTTTAGATCTTTTGCTTTCTCGTAAGGTATTCCATACATCAAGTCGATACTTATGTTTTGAAAACCGTATTTACGTGCGAGAGCAATTTTGTCTTCAGCTTCTTTGAATGTGACTTTCCGGTTCATGAATTTAAGTTTAGCTTCGTCGAACGATTCGATACCTATACTCAAACGATTCACGCCCATCTCTTTTAAATCGAAAAGTAGTCTCTCGTCGATATCTTCGATATTACATTCGAAGGTGAATTCGTATTCGTCAGCAAAATTTATGGTCTTTACTATGTCGATGAGTTTCTGCGTTTCGTATTCGCTTAGACAAGAAGGCGTTCCTCCTCCTATATAGAGGGTGCTAACCGGCTCATGTTCGTAGGCATCTTCGATCTCGCTTTCAAGTTTTTCCAAATAAGGGACAACCAAGTCTCTGTCGTGGATGATTTTACAAAAGTCACAGTAAGAACAAATTGATCTGCAAAAAGGGATGTGTATATAAATACTAGCCATATACTTCACTCCTACCCTGAATATACCTATTATAGCAAATTTGTCTTTTTTGTTCAAGACGGGTTTTGGCAAAAAATGTTTTTGCGTACAACATTATACCATAAAATTCGGCGTGGTGTTCAATATTTAATTATGATTTACAGTAAAATCGACAAGAAATAAAAAAAAACAATTTTTTTAAAAATCGCTCTTTTTATTATGTTTAAGATGCGCTAGTTATACCAAAATGTCATTGTTTTCGTCGAAGTCTATGTGCATGAACTTTTTAGAGGATAGAAAGTCGCACATGTGGACGAACTTTTCTTCGACAGTTTTGGGTAAAGGTAGGATAACTCCAGGTTCGTATTCTGAAGTATTCCACTTGCCCATATGTGAGGCGTCCATTTTGACTATCCGCTCTACTTGTTCATCGGTTAATGCTAACTTATCCTTGTTTTCCTTGAGATAGTTCCCTATTAAAATCGGATGGTTAAACTTCGTATATCGGCTCTCTTCTAAGCCTCTTTTGAGGCCGTCATGGATGAGCAGTGCAAAGATGATCAAATCTTTCGTCTCATCGTCGAATTTGTAGATTCCGAAAAGCTCGTTTGCGATACGTACTGCGACTTTGACGTGTCTTACCAATCCACCTTCACCACAAGCGAATTTCGGATGATATTTTCCGGTAGAACTCGCTTCTTCTTTGAAGAAATAATCTGGAAGAAGTTCGATCATCGTCTCACAACTCCTCCTTATTTTCTCGTCTTGTATATAACTTAATTCCGTTTTAAACGTTTCTTTCTTTTCCATAATAACCTCACTATTTATCGGATTTTAAGACGCTTAGGAAGGCTTCACTCGGAAGTTCGACACGACCTACCATCTTCATCCTCTTTTTTCCTTCTTTTTGTTTTTCTAGCAGTTTTCTTTTGCGGGAGATGTCTCCTCCATAACATTTGGCAAGTACGTTCTTCTTCATCGCACTTATCGTCTCACGGGCGATTATCTTGGAGCCGATTGAAGCTTGGATCGGAACTTGGAACATCTGTCTCGGTATGATCTCTTTTAAGTTTTCAACTATCGTGCGACCACGTGCATAAGCATAGTCTTTATGGACGATGACGGATAAAGCGTCGACCATCTCGCCGTTTAGGAGAATATCCATCTTTACTAGATCTGACTCTTTATAACCCGATATTTCGTAATCGAACGACGCGTACCCTTTTGTTGAGCTTTTGAGTTTATCGAAGAAGTCATAGACGATTTCTGATAATGGCAAATAATAATGGATGTTAACTCGCGTCGGATCTATGTACTCAGTGTTGTCGAAGATTCCTCTTTTATCTTGACATAGGTTCATGATCGCTCCTATAAAATCCGTAGGAACTAATATGTTGGTTCTTATATATGGTTCTTCGATCGAACGGATAGTAGCCCTGTCTGGCATTTTATTAGGACTGTCGACTTCAATTATTTCGCCGTTAGTAAGGTTGACTTTATAGATGACACTCGGACTCGTTGCGATGATCTCGATATCGAATTCGCGGCGTATTCTTTCTTCGATTACGTCCATGTGTAGAAGACCCAAGAAGCCACATCGGAAACCGAACCCTAATGCGTCGGATGTCTCTGGCTCGATAGAAAGAGCTGCATCGTTCAGTTTAAGTTTTTCTAACGCATCTTTGAGAGCCTCATATTTGTTCGGTTCTACAGGGAAAAGGCCAGAATAGACCATGGGTTTCATCGCTTTGTATCCTGCGAGTTGCTCAGTCGCTTCGTTTCTTTTTACAGTGATCGTGTCTCCTACTTTAACTCCTTCGATGTTTTTAATGGCAGCGCTTATCCACCCTACTTCTCCACTTACTAGTTTATCTTTCAAAACGATTTTTGGTGTGTTGACGCCGACTTCGACAACCTCGAATTCTTCGCCTGTCGCCAAAAATTTAATCGTGTCTTTCGTCTTAATACTTCCGTCGACTACTTTTACAGAGACGATTACGCCACTATAAGCGTCATATAAAGAGTCGAAAATTAGAGCCTTCGTAGGACCGTCGTTGTCTATTTTAGGTGGGTTTACTCTTTCGATTATCGCTTCTATAAGTTCTTTTACTCCTTCACCAGTTTTACCACTACACAATAAGATATCTTCGTCTTTGAAACCTAAAACTTCTTTAAGTTCCTCTTTAACTTTTGGAACGTCGGCATTAGGAAGATCGATTTTATTGATGACTGGGATAATCGTAAGATCGTTTTCTAAGGCTAAGTATAAGTTTGCGAGCGTCTGGGCTTCGATCCCCTGCGCTGCATCGACGACTAAAATAGCACCTTCACACGCGGCGAGACTTCTACTCACCTCGTAGGAAAAGTCGACGTGTCCCGGCGTATCTATAAGATGCAAAATATATTCCTCATTTTGATACTGATACTTGAGCTCGACGGCGTTCAATTTTATAGTGATTCCCCTCTCGCGCTCGATGTCCATACTATCTAGCATTTGACTCTTTAGTTCACGTTTGTCAATCGCACCAGTGATCTCAAGGATACGATCGGCAAGCGTACTTTTCCCGTGATCTATATGTGCGATTATCGAGAAATTTCTTATATTGGACTGTTTCATAATTTTCACCTAGTCGGTATTATACTATCTAATCGCATTTTTTACAATCGTTTTAAAAAGACCTACTTGAGGTCTCCGTCGGTGGATATAAAATCTACTATGTTTATATTATGTTTTTCGGGCGACGTTATTTTACAAATTGTCGTCTACTTTTTGGTAACCAGTGCTCAAAAGAGTGTCGTTTTATGAATTTTTAAGGTAAATCGACATCCATCATAAATTCCTCAAAGCATTTTTCGTATAGGGAATTATAGGCAGTCCTATCTAATTCATCAATTTCTTTTAATTTAGAATTAAACAAGCTGAGAAAAGTGTTCTGATAGTTTATACAGTCTCTAGTCAAAAGAAGAAACAGATCGCACCATATTTTATGCCTTTGATAATATTCAGTTCCTTTATAATATTCAACTACCTTTTCAAAAGAATCCCTTGTAGGAAGTTCTATTTTTTGAATGTCTAATTCACCATTAAAAGTAAGAATGGCATATTTGTAGGAAGGAGTGTCACTAGGTTGGCTTAGACCACCAGGATTTATAAAGCGTCTATCTCTATATGTGGTGTCGTCAAACTCGTGGGTATGACCATAAAGACAGATGTCGAAATCGAATTTCTCGATGAGTGAATCGTAAAAATCCTCGAGGTTCATGCCAAATTTATAATAACCATCCCCATGAATCAAAAGAGTCTTAAAGCCATCGAGGTCGACGATTTCATATTCTTTAAGAGTTTCGATGTATTTTTTGTCATCTATAGACAGACTATCGTAAGTATCCGCGATCGTATCATAATTGGCAAATCCCCTTCTATCTGGGTCGAAATTTAAAATGTACTTTTCGCGATTACCTAATATTATGTGTGAACCTGTCTTTTTTACTAAGTCAAGAACATACTTCGAAGCGGGACCATCGGTTATGTAGTCTCCTAGATATATGATTTCATCGATATTATCTTTTTTCAATCGGTCGAGAACTTGTTCGAAGATTATGATATTGGAATGTATGTCAGCTATAATTGCTAATCTCATAATGAACCTCTTTCTTCTCAATATGCTACCATTAAGTCCGATGTTTTGCAAGAAAACGCAATTTGAGACTGTAAACCTAGGATAAAATTTTCCCTAAAAAATCCAGGATGTTTTTGATGCCTTTGTTCAAAAAAGTGTCGATATTTTTACTTATCGTATAGCCAAATTTAGAAGCCCCGTTTGAATAGTCTTTATTAGTGTTATCGAGATAGTCTTTTAAATCGACTTCGACTCCTTGGGCAATATCTTTTTCAAATTCTCTTATCTGTTCTTCTGTAAATTCTACTTTTCTTCGACGATTGCCATCGTAGTATCCCGATATATCTAGAGCATATAACGACGCATAGGCGACGAATAGAACACCTAAAATTAATTTGAACCAGTTAAACTTTTTTTTAGAGTCCATGTTTATTCCTCCTTTATGATCTCAAACAAAATTTTTGCTAGCAATTCTAGAGTATTGTAGACCTCTTCTATGGTATTTTCGACTCCACCCATCTCTATCAACAGCGAAGTGTCACCGACATCTTGATTGTATATTCCCTTTACAGTAGGACTTCCAGATCTTTCGAGTATGCCTCGCGAGAGCTTGCTTCCAAGTTTTTCGTGGATTTTCTTCGCCATAGCCATGTTGTTATCAGAAACCTCGTAGCCCACTCCCACTACGAACATCACTCTAGCATAAGATTTGCCATCGATAGTTGTAGCTCCGACGTTTCTTCCAACGCTGTCACGGTGGAGATCTATCGTATATTTTATGGACGGATATGTTTTTAGGCGCTCCTCTAAGTAGTGACGACTCGCTTTGTAGCTCGAGTTATAGCCTAACCCATTAGCTTTCAAATATTCGCCCATACTAGCTGTTTCGACATAAGATGGAATCCCCAAGTCTCTTAAGTGTTCGCTTAGAATGTAAGATCCTATCCTAGTAGTGTACTTTATGTTATAAGTCTCGAGTAACGCACTGTCGTAACTCTCTGTGTCGTGCGTATTATAGATATAGATAAGAGGCTGTTCATCGTTTTCATGCTTTTTTACTAATTCTAAAGTTGGGAATGTTTCTTTTTTCGGCTCGGCATCGATAACATAGTTTAAACTGAGTCGAAACATCTCTTTTGGATCTAAAAGATCGAGTCCGAGAAGTCCGTTTTGATTCGTAGCGTTTACGAACAAATTTTTGCCTACTTCAAGTTCGTCAAATAATTTTTCTTTTGTCTTTTTTATAAGTAAATTAAAAGTTACAACACACGACATAAATATGATGATCAATAGGATTCCTAGCTTTGTGAACAAATATTTTCCTTTCTTTTTGGATATAAATCTTTTTTTCATCTTTTCACCTCGACTTAATAATACTATATTGAGAGTACAAAAAATGTAGAATTTAGTTGCAAACTATTATTTTATTTGATAAAATACAAATGTATGTGAGAAACGAGGTGAAACTATGCCAATTATCAAAAGTTCAAAAAAATCAGTGAAGACTGATAAGGCTCAGACTGTTGCTAATAACGTCTACACAAAAACTGTAAAGAATGCTATAAAAAATACTGAAAAAGCTATAGCTGGTGGCGATTTAGAAGCAGCTCAAACTAATTATAAGAAAACCGTTCAAGCTATCGATAAAGCTTGCAGCAAGGGATTGATTAAAAAGAATACTTGTGCTCGTCAAAAGTCAAGATTAAATAGTAAAGTTAAAGAAATGGCTAGTAAATAGTCATTTTTGTTTGACACTTGAAAGGAATTCTTGTGTAGTAAAATTAGAGTTATTCTGTTATAATTTTTGTTAGGTGATCTACATATGAAGAATTGGATATTGCCAGGTGCGTTAATGGTAGCTTTAGGTGTACTCATTTGGAAATTGGATGCAGTTACGGATCTAACTGCCGACATGGTGGACTCTCGGCCTAAAGTGGTAATCGATACACCAAATGCTTATGCGAACGATGACGATTTTATTTATGTTCAAAAATCGAAAGACTTTGTGCCTTACAGTAGGCAGGATATCTTGAACATATTTTATTCGATATTCGACAACGGTTATGAAACGTTTACTTTCTATTGTCCGAGCGAATATGCTTCTTGTCTAAACGACATCGAAGAAATAACGAGCAATCAAACGATGATAACTGATATAGGCAACTATGTGAATCCGTTTAACAATTTTACTAACATCAAGGTTATAACGGATTCTTTAGGAGAAGTGAATGTCGTAATTACTAAGACTTATAGTCAATCTATGAGAGATGCTATCGATAAAGAACTCGATAGAATATTCGCAGAGTTATTCGTCGAGGAGATGGATATAAACGATAAGATCCTAAAAATACACGATTATATCATCGATAAAGCTTATTATGACATGGAGGATCACGAAAACTCTGGAAATGCTTACGGAGCTTTGATCGATGGTCGTGCTAAGTGTGCGGGATATGCCGATGCGATGGCTCTTGCCCTATCCCGGTTAGGAGTTGTAAATTATAAAGTTGCAAGCGAAAAGCACGTTTGGAACGCAGTATATCTAGATGGAAAGTGGGAACATATCGACCTTACTTGGGACGATCCAGTAGTTCAGGAAGGCGCGACTTTGACAGATACTATCAGACATAAGTTTTATAGAATCGACACAGATACCCTACTCTCCTACGATACTTTAGAACATAATTTCGATATGAACGTCTATATAGAATTGAGATAAAAAAATCACTCGCATTTTTGAAGTGATTTTTTTATTATATCTTATCTGAATATCATTTTTTCACTTGATTCTGTAAAATATCTTTCTTGAGAGATCGGTTTACAATATTCTGAAAAGAAAAATATTAGTTAGTATTTCCATTGATAAAACACTTGCATTAAAAAATAAGAAGTATCTGAAAGAGCTGAGTAATTTTATTGCTATTCTCTTTCTATTAATTCGAAAGGTGATTCCTTTGTTCCAGTACCTTTAAAGTCGTTTAAATACCTTGAATCTATATTTATAACTGGATTGACTGTTTGTGAACCGGAAGAGATAACATTCTTTAAATAACCATTGGAGGAGTCTATAGTAAATACATAGGTGGCACTACCATATTTAATTGTATGGCTAGGTGTCATCAACCAGTAATTATTTTTATTCAGATAATATGATTTGTTAATTGAATTGTATTTTCCGCTTCCTGCTGTGACTGCCTCATCGACTGTCAAGAGTCCAACTGGATGTGTTAAGTTTCCATTCCCTCCATTTTTTATACTTACAGTAAATTTGTCGTTGTCTTGAGGACACATAAATTGAGGCGCGACTTTTGTTGTATTCCAAGGCCCCCCGATTCTAGCTGTGGTTCCATATGCGGTTGCATTTGCCCCATATCCTAGACCTGTGTCGTTAGTGTATTTTGTTTCATCTATTCCTGGTGTACTTCTGTCATTACAAAAGATTCTATCGGCTACATACTTACCATAACCTGTGTCCACTATATTCGTTTTATACCATTCTTCTGTTGCCATTTTTATATCAGAACTTGTTTCATTTTTTTGAGCTTGATCTCGGGAAGTACTTATTTCTTCTTGAGAGCCCCCGAACATCCAACCGGCATATTTTGCATCGTCGGTGTTCGAGTTTCACGATTGAAGGTTAAAAGCAAAAATTCTTAAATAATCATCCATTTGATGTAGCATTTGGTATCCATCGTACTGCATTCTTACAGATCCATCCCCGTTGAATCTGATTATTCTCCACCACATATCTC
>CASRZA010000055.1 GCA_949439935.1 uncultured Bacilli bacterium | reverse complement strand
TCAATAAAGGAATCAACCTCGATACCATAATCGAATGTTTTAAGTTCTCTCAAAAGGAAATTGAAAAATTGAAGTTGATGCTATAATAAGATGAAAAAATAAATTAATCGAAAATCCAAAATCCAAAATTAATGTTATAGATAATCTAATATTTTTAAAAAGGTGAATTCATTCACCTTTTTCGTATAAAATAATTACACAGTCTATTGACAAATCAATCGGCATCGTTATTTTTAACTAGCTTACAATCGTTTGATTTTATAAAATCCTCATAATAATCATGAGTTATCTCATTTCGCACACTATAATTAATACTTAAAATTTCTCCTAGATTTATAATCTCTTTGTATTTTCCGACACTATAGTGATATTCATCCATCGCCCCAGCAGAATAAGCGTAAGCCTCATAATTATTTGAACAACGATAGTGTGTATCTTCATAGACATCGTTATAATCGACACTAAAAAGCATAAACATTATAGGCAAGATAATGTACATCGGCAAAATTATAAAAATTGAACAAACTAATATTCCGATTACTTTCAAATAGATTTTTTTATCCACAATTCCTAAGCCTATCAAGGTAACTAAACTAGTTATGATAAATATTAGACTGTATGAGTTCCTTGATAATATGATTGCCAAAAAATATAGCACCATCGACAATCCCTTAAACTTTAAATTTTCCCTAAACTTGATCAACAAAAAAATATTTAAAACTATTAGAATAATACTACAAATATCGTGTACTATACCAGTCATTTTAATTCCGCTTAAAAGAAATCTATTTAACACAATTGCTATTAAGACCACTAAAGAATAATACTTTTTCATATAAAGACTCTCCCTTTGTAGTATAATAACAAACATATATAGATTAATCATTAATAAACTTATCTTTTTACGAATATTTTACATGTGTTGCGTTTATCCCGAAATTCTAATAGCATTTCAATAGGTAAAAAGGATGAAAAAAAGTTATAACCTTTCTTTGATAACACAAATAAGTATGATATAATATATCAAAGAGAGAAGTTGTTGTAATATGAGAAAAAAAATTAGAAAATTTCATGAAGAACTGAGAAGGATAGGTAAAGAATCAAAAAAAAGTTCTATTGCACTATATTTTACACTGAGAACTTTAGTGATCATATGTATGATATTAGAGTTTTTACACGGCGATATAAACAATGCGATGTTATGCGTACTTTCACTCGCATTATTTTTAATACCGTTTTTTATAGAAAAACAATTCAAAATAGATTTACCCAACGCCTTAGAGATCATAATCATGCTGTTCATATTTGCTGCTGAAATACTAGGAGAGATAAACAACTTCTATGGCATATTTCCGTATTGGGATACCATGCTCCATACTATAAACGGATTTTTAGCCGCGGGAGTAGGATTTGCTTTATTCGACCTCTTAAATAAAAATAGCCGTCTCATAAGTTTGTCCCCATTATTCCTCTCGATCGTCGCATTTTGTTTCTCGATGACGATAGGCGTGCTTTGGGAATTCTTCGAATTTGGTGCGGATGTCCACTTTAGAACGGACATGCAGAAAGATAGGATAGTCACCGAAATAAGCTCGGTTACCTTAAACGAAGAAAAGAAGAACGTTCCAGTTAAAATAGACGACATCGAATACACTATAATATACAGTAAAGATAAAGATGGAACAACTTTAGAGACAAAAGTAGAAGGCGGATATTTAGATATAGGCATCATCGATACAATGAAAGATCTTTTAGTAAATTTTATAGGAGCATTCGTCTTCAGCGTATTCGGTTATCTCTACATCAAAAATAGAGACAAATACAAATTCGTCCATAACTTTATACCAAAAAAGATCGGCAATTTATAAAATTAAAAAATTTATTAAAAAAACTCTTGACCTTAACCTTAGGTCACAGTGTAATATCTTATGTGTGAAAGGAGGATAAGACGTGCTTGTAGGAGAAGTTGAGCACATCGTAGGTTTATCGAAAAAGAGCATTCGTTTCTATGAACAAAATGGCCTTTTGACACCTAAACGAAATGATACAAACGACTACCGTATCTATACGAAAGAAGATATAGAGAAACTTAAAAAGATAAAATTTTTAAGAGATTTAGGCGTCCCCATTAGAGAGCTAAGACTTTTAAACGAAAATAAAATTTCGCTTAAGAATTGTTTAGAAGATCGACTTGCTAAGATCGAAAGAGAACAAGAAAAATACGAAACGATAAAAAGTATGTGTCGACAGATAATAGAAAGTGAATGTGATTTTGTCAAAATAGAAATCGAAACTCATTTTGAAAAGATGAATATATTAGGAAAAGAGGGATTTACGTTGAGAGACACCAAAACGAGTAAAGGAAAGAAAATCTTCGGAGCTGCAATATCTAGTATAATATTCAGCATGTTCTTTGTGTTTTTAATAGTGCTGATTTCATACTTTCAATTTACTGAACCGAACAAATTGCCTTGGCTACTGTACGCATTTTTAATGTTCGTACTAGGGACGCCATTTACGGCAATCGTTATTAATCTAATTAGCAGAATAAGAGAAATTTTAGGAGGAGAAGAAGATGAAGCTAGTAAATATTAATTATATACCAGGAGAGGAAATCGTCGAAACTTTAGGAATCGTCAAGGGGCAAATTGTCCAATCGAAAAATTTAGGTCGCGATTTTATGGCTGGAATGAAAACTATCGTCGGCGGAGAAATCAAAGGCTATACAGAAATGATCGCCCAAGCACGACAGATGGCAACCAAAAGGATGGTAGATGATGCAGAAAGCCTAGGCGCGGATGCTATAGTAGGTGTGAGCTACGGTTCTTCTACTGTCATGCAAGGAGCAGCCGAAATAATCGCCTATGGGACAGCAGTAAAATTAAAACCGAAGAAATAAAACATGGCATTTACAAAAAGCCAGTTTTTTTCATTTTTGCTACAAAAAAAATTTAATTTTGTGTTTAAACCTTGTAATTTTTTCAACTTTAATATATACTTATAATCGGTGAACAGTATGAATAAAAAGGGTAAAGAAGGAGACATATTTAAACAAATTTACGATGTAGGAAAATCGTTTAAAAGGTCTTATTTATGGAAACTTATATCAAAATTCTTGTCAGTCGCATGTACAATTATCTTGATAATTCTCATAATCGTAGGATCTTTGATGTTTTACTTTAATACAAAAACAAAAGCTTATAAACAAAAAGGAATAGAATATACTCCACCTTTCGGTCTTTATACGATCATAAGCGGAAGTATGGAACCTAATGTAGAAGTATACGATGTCGTAATCGCTGCAGATTATGATATCAGTAAAATAAAGGTTGGAGATATCATAACTTTTGCATCCAACTGGGATATCAATTTTGGTGTGACAGTAACCCATAGAGTTGTAGGCATATCTAAAAACGAAAAGGGCGAATATCAATTAACTACCAAAGGAGATAATAATGGATCAAAAGATGGCGGAACGGTGACCCAAACTAATTTAATAGGAAAAGTAGTTGGAAGAATCCCTCAACTAGGAAGACTTCAGTTTTTCTTAGCTAAAAAGATGGGATGGTTTATGATCGTATTTGTTCCAGCTTTGGCAGTAATAGTATTCGACATGATCAAAATTTTCAAGCTATACGTTTTAAAAAACCAAATAGACAATGTCAAGACACCTAAGGAAGCCGAAAAAGAAAAAACGATCGAGGAACTTCGAAATAAAAATAAAGTATTGGAAAAGCCTCAAAACAAGACTTTAATACCGAGACAGCATACAGAGAAAATTAAAGACGAAAATATAGATACGGTTGAGTTACCAAAAATCAGTTCGACTGGAAAGATAACAGAAAATACATCCGACTTGCCAAGTATAAAAATAGACGAGATCGAAGAGGATATGAAATCATTTAAAGACATAATATTGCCAAACGAGAACCACTCTTCAAATATATACAAGACAACTTCGATACCTATTGTGGAAAATCCTTCATCCTTAGAAACAAATAGTGGCTTACCTAGAAAAAAAATAGAAAGAAGAAAGAAATAGAGGTGAGCAGATATGGAAAAAATTTCGTCCATCCAAAAACTCAAAGAAGCACTCTCAATTGCCGATAAAACTTTAGATGATTTAAAAGAGGAGAGTACAAAAAAATCGAAAAAGAAAAAAGACCGTATTACAAAAGCTACAGAAAAAGCTTATGAATTGTTAAACTGCAACAAATATACAGAAAAGGAAATAGAAAAATGCACAAACGATATATGGGCGTCTATGATGGATGACGTTCATCATACGGCACTTTTGATCTTTTTCTCCGTTTTCCTCCTAGCAGGTATGTGCGTTTTTACGGTTTATCAAGCATATACATTTATAAACGATAAAAGACCTGTTGAAGACTACACAGAATTCCCAACAGGCGACATAAGCGATCTATTGAACATAGAATTTATTAATACTGATGTGATCAATTTGCGAGGACAAACTGGAGTAGATGATGAAAAAGGATTAGAGAATACTCCGATAGAGTTTACTATAAAAAATGACTCGCAAAAAATAATAGGAGAAAATTATGCAGTAAATTATAAAGTAAATCTCATCCTTGCAAACATAAACACTAAAAAAACCATAGATAAGAAATATATCAAATATAAATACGTCTACACAAACACGTGGACAGGAAGAACTTATGAAAGTAGAATTGGAACTTTAGAAGAACTTAAAATAAACGAGGATGGATCCTTAACACTCATGACGGGAACTCAATTAAAAGACACTCAAACGAACTTTAAAATAGTCTTCTGGATCAGCGATGAAACAAAAGAAAATCTTATCGATAATGATTTCATGCTGAAATTTCGAATTTCCGCATCTTTAACAAAAATATAATGTAAAAGACAAAAATACTTGTCTTTTTTCTGTAGCTTTTAATTTATTTTCTTTATTATAAAAGAAATCTATGTTATAATTTTGATAAGGTGAAATTTATGAAGAAGTTTATCTATAGTTTTTTAATACTATTCATTTCTTGTATGGTTTTGATACCGAATATAGACGCAGCGGCAGTATCAGCGGATCCTCTTCCTGGTGGAGCGACGACGACCAAAAAGGCCGAGATAGGTACGTTCGATCCGAATAGACCAGACGACTTCGCTGGAAACTGTCATGACTTTGCAGGAACTATACGCATCGGTGGAATCTTACTTTTCATAGTCAAGGTTATGCTTCCGATCGTCATAATGATCAAAGCTACGATGAGTTTTATATCCGTCGTGACGAGTGGAAAACCGGACGATTTGAAGAAAAAATTTAATAAACTCATGATATCTTTAGTAGCCGCCATAATCATATTTTTCTTGCCGACTATAGTCTATACTTGTTTCGGTTTTATCGCCGACTATAACGACAATATTACAGAAGACTCAAAAGTTTGTAGTGCTTGCATATTCGAGCCATTCAGTTCAAAATGTTCTTCTCATATAAATGCGGGGTGATTGATCGATGCTTAACACATTTTTATTGACGGGTGTTGGCTTTATCGAAAAAGGCTTTAGAAGCTTGACATTTCTTTTAGATCAGGGAATCTACAGTTTAGCTAAAGTAGCCTATGCCGTCTTCTATTATTTATCGAATGCGTCTATTTTGAACGATACTATCGTAAAAAATGTGACCGTGAGAATGTACACTATCTTGAGCATTATAATGGTGTTTGTTCTAGCATTCAATTTACTAAACTATATAATCGATCCCGATAAGATGAACGACAAAAAGATCGGTTATTCTGCTTTTGTTAAAGATGTCATCATAGCCCTAGTTATCATATCTATGACTCCGATGCTATTTACAAAACTTTATTCGTTTCAAAGTGCAGTCATATCTTCCGGAGTTATTCCGACTCTAATTCTAGGTGGCGCAGACGACAAAGACTCTGCGGAATACGAGATGTATGAAAAACATAAAGAAGACTACAGTTCGCTGACGGATTATTACATTCAAAACGGAGCAAACACGATGATTTCCTCGATATACGTTGCATTTTTGTATCCAACTTCGGGTAAAACAGCCATCGATTGTGTTGACGATGCCGCGAGAAAAGAAGACTCAAATTTCGATTATTATTGTGGAGCATATGAAACAGCAAAACTCACTGGAAACATAGGAGCCTTCGGAGATTATATAAATAACGACAACTTCAATTTCACACCACTAATTTCGACTGTCGCGGGAGTAGTCCTATTATATTTCATGTTCATATTCTGTATAAGTCTAGCCAAGCGAGTAGGTAAGTTAGCTATAATACAACTCCTCGCGCCAGTTCCAGTTACTCTCGAACTTTTACCGAATAAAAAGGGTCTTCGAAAGAATTGGATCGACACTTTGATAAAAGTCTACTTAGAAGTATTCATATATCTGTTGGTCATGTACCTGATCATATTCTTAATTTCGTTGGTTCCAGGAACAGTTAGTACACTTTTCGGCAATATGACTCAAGAAGGTATAAGTTTAGTCAAAATTATCACTGTCATTCTCTTAATATTCGGATTATTATTATTTGCCAAGGATGCACCGAAATTTTTAATGGAACTTCTCGGAATAAAGGGAATGGGTCTAGTAACAGACGCGATGAAGAGCCTCAAACCTGTCGGTGGTATGGCTGCATTCCTCGGAGGAACTGCTGGATCTATGGTAGGTAATGCTATAAGGAACTTCAATTCTACTGATGGAAATGTATTTCAGAAACTCGGAAGTGGAGTCGGAGGTGCTTCTTCGACATTCTTCCGAAATGCTTGGGGTGCTAGAAATGTCCACAGTATAAAAGATGCCAACAACTTGCGTAGAAATGTTAATAAGAATGTCGTTACAGCCCGAGTAAACAGAGATGCTTACGCACACGCACATCCGGGATTTATGGGAGCGACGCGTGGACATATTGCAGATATGGGCAAAAATATCGGTTCTGCTGCGATGGGATATACAGGAGTTGATAACGATTATCAAAAGAAAAAACATCAAGAACAGGTATTACAAGAGTACAAAAAACTATATAGCGATTCAGTTGAATCTCTATGGAAATCCGATTCTCAATGGTCTAATGCCGATGCAGATGCAAAACGTTATAAGGCTATGGTAAAAGCAAATGGTGACCAAATAGACCATATGACAGGTAAAAAATATTCACAATTGCAGCGTGAAGCTGAAATTATGCGAGATAATAGACAAAAAGAACTTCTCAACATTAAAAAACTTCAATTTATGGAAGGTGCTGGTCGCTTAAATAACTTTATAGATGCTCATCAAGGAGTCGCTGGTGTTACATCAAAACACATTAATCTTGAAGACATTAGTAAAATTGCCAATGCTGATAATGCACTTAATGAAATCAATAAAGTTGGTGAACTAGTTGTAGGAGAAAGAGTTATGGCCATTAGAGAAAGTGATGGAACAATTCTAAGCGGAAACGAAGCTGGAAAAACTCTCGGACCAGGTGGATTTAAAACTGAACTCGATGGTCTAAAAAAGGACTCAACTTATCAGACTCAAAGAGTCCAAGAAAAACTGCGCGAAGATGCGAAGCAAGCTAATAAAAAAGCTGCTGACCAAGCTAGCAACAAAGATAAAAAGTAAGAATAAGAAAAGAGGAATAAAAGATGAATGGCAGATACTTAATTCCGGCAAACTCGAAAAAGTCGGAAATGATACTAGGTATATTCACACCGATGGATCTAATACTGTTCTCCTC
Organism: uncultured Bacilli bacterium; assembly: GCA_949439935.1. Taxonomy (GTDB): domain Bacteria; phylum Bacillota_I; class Bacilli_A; order RF39; family UBA660; genus RUG11867. The sequence continues at coordinate 2,283 of CASRZA010000055.1, read as the reverse complement.
AGGTGTCGGATTAACGCTCATAATGATGTTTGCAATACACACAGATTCGCTCGTGGGAATGCTACTGATACTGCTTCCAGCAATGGTCGCGGCATTTCTAGTGTTTCCCGTTCCACATTATCACAACGTATTACAACTTATCACGAACATATACACGTTTTACTTCGTAAGACAAAGAACTTATAAATGGAAAGGTTGGTGTTATAAGAATGGCAACAACAAATAAACCAGCAGAAGATTGGGTACCTGTTAGAGCTATCCAAAACGGTATGATTCTTTTGGACAATGGATTTTTGGTGACAGGTGTAAAGATCGAACCTAAAAACATCTTCATCTTAGACCAAGACGTCCAAAACAACGTCATCTTTTCTCTTAGAACTTTCTATAACACTTTAGACTATGAGTTCTGGCTCATTTCAGCTGGACGACCAGTCGACATTAACGTGTATTTAGCAAATTTACAAGTGCAATACAACAACACGAATAACCAACACATAAGGAAACTTTTGATGCAAGATATCAACAAAGCAAACATGTTCATGAGTACACAGATGAATGCCGTCGATACGGAATATTTCATCCTCTTTAGAGAAAAGAAACCGGAGATAATACAGAAGCGTCTTCAAAACTTGATAAGCGGACTTGCCAACTGTACTTTGAACAGCAAGCAAGTTTCTAACGACGACCTTCGTATGCTTTTAGATAATTTCTTCAATGGAGCAGAGTCTTCTAGATTTGGAGCTGTGACGAGTGCATGAGTAGTTTAAAGAGCGAATTAGCCCCTAAGGGCATAGAATTTAAACCTACTAGTTTTAGGTTAGGAGAAAAGTTTTGTACGATACTTACGATAATAAGTTATCCTAAGTTTATCGACCATGGATATCTTGCTAATATCACGAATATCCCAGGTGTAAAAGTAGTCGTAAAACATATACCGATCGATTTCGAAATGATGAGAAAGATGATCGACAAAGAGATCGCGGACTTGAAAGATAGGTTCCAAAAAGAACACGACCATACTTTGCAAGAGAGAATCAGACAAGATTATGAGTCTTTGGAAGTATTCATCCAACAACTTGCCGCATCGAGTGCAAAAATATTCGACTTCCAGATGCACGTTTTGATAAGCGCGGACACGGAAGACGAACTAGAGAATAAGAAGATGGAAATTAAGACTTATATGACTGGAATGGACATGAGAGGAATTCCTTTGATGTTCGAACAAGAAAAAGTTCTGAAGTCTATGATTCCGATTTTCCCAAAACAAGACATCGAAGACCGAGTTGGAACTCCGATTCCATCGAATACGATCGCAGCCATGTACCCGTTCGTTTTCGACAGCATCAAAGACCCCGGTTTAAGCACACTTCTAGGAATAGACTTCTCAGGAGGAGTAGTGCTTTTCAACCAATTTCTTTATCAGATCAAAAAAGAACACAACAGAAACAACGCGAACATGCTAATTTTGGGAGCGTCAGGTTCAGGTAAATCGACTGCAGCAAAACTGATGCTAAGAAACCACTTTAGAAACGAATATAAAGTCGTCGCGATCGACCCAGAAGGCGAACTCGAAGAGATGGCTAAAAACTTCAACGGAGACTTCATCAACTTAGGTAAAGGTGGAGAACTCGGAATGGTAAATCCACTAGAAATAATCATCGACGAGGACGAAGAAGATATCAGAAATGGACAAGGATATTCTGTTCTCGCGCGTACACTTTCTACTTTGAAAGCGTTCATGACATACCTTTATCCTGACATCGAAGACGACGTTTTGACACTTTTCAGCGACGTCGTCCAAGATACGTATAAACGTTTCAACATCGACTTTAACACCGATTTTAGTCGTTTCAAAAGCAAGGATTTCCCGACTTTCGACGACGTGTATGCGACTATAAAAGGAAGGATTCTCTCTATGCCAGAGCATACTCGTGAAAGAGATGTAATGGAGAGACTAGAACTGAAAATTAGACCGATTACAAAAGAACTCAGATACTATTTCAACGGTCATACGACCATCGAGCCTGAGTCTAACTTCATAGTTTTCAACATAAGAGAACTCATGAATTCGGATTCATCGATAAGAAATGCACTTTTCTTCAACATCTTAAAATATGCATGGAGTTTGTGCTTAGATAAAGATATCAATACGATACTTTCGGTGGACGAAGCGCATGTCCTACTAGGAAGCAGAAACGAACTTGGTGCCGAATTCCTAGCGCAGATTCAAAGACGTAGTCGTAAGTACAACACTGGTACTATCATAATTACACAGCAACCTAC
>CASRZA010000054.1 GCA_949439935.1 uncultured Bacilli bacterium | reverse complement strand
TATCATAAGTGTTCTGAAAATTGTGTCGTTTTGTAATAATGTATTCTAAAATTTCGTACTTATTTTATGAGTATCCTCTATGATACAAGTTTATAACAAATACGTCTTAAAAGCAAGCGTATTGCTAGCGTTTAATAAAAAATACGCTTAGGAACCTTTTCCTAAACGTATACTTTAGTCGAATACTACTCTTCAACGGCTTGTTTAATGACATACAAGAACTTATCTTGTTTTACTATCTTTAGAGTAGCTTTTTTATCATAGCCCAAATCCTTGACATATTCCCAAGTTAAATCGATACTATAACCGTCGAACTCCTCTTCTCCGACTTTCTGTTTCTCTTCGGTGATTTCACTAACTTCTATAGATTTTACCTCTGGCAATTCCTGTGACCTTTTTCCATAGGTGTTATCTTCGACATATTTATAGATCGTATCTTTGACTTTCTTTTCAAAATTTTCTCTAACATCAGGACTTACGAAATCCAAACTTCCGACGTCGTACTGATTGATTTTATTACTTATCGTATAGAGATCCATCACATACAATTTACTTAACAATTTCGCGTACTCTTCAAAAGACACTTCTTCCTTCTTAAGCTCTTCGGCAAGAAGATTAAAGTTCTCCTTATAAAGAGCTGTATCTCGATCCTCGAGCCTGTAACCATAATCTTCGATATTATCGAGTTCTGTCACAGTTACTTTAGGTTCAGTCGATTCATCTGTACTCCTACTCAAAAGAAAAACTATAGAACCACCACCGACTAAGATCACTGTAACCAAAATAAGTGTGATGATGATATTACGTTGTTTCACTGTTTATTTTATCCCCTTCCAATTCGATCAAATTATATACTATTATAGAATTTGATAATTCCAACACTTCTTCTGTGTACTTTTTCATCTCTTCGATATAATCGTCACCCAAAGTGATGAGATTGATCGAATCGTTTAAAATTCTATATTCACTTCTGGAATTGTTATAATAAAGCGATTCTGTCAAAAAGTTACCGTTCGGAAATACGACTACATTCTTGTTCTTGATATCAAAAATGTCATGACCTAAAGCGTATTTGCTCTCAAAACCGAACATATTTCCTAAAGTTGGCAAGACGTCGATCATGCCCATATAGTAGTTTACCTCACCTTTATACTTTTTATCCTTGCTCCATATTATCAACGGAGTCTTTCTATTTAGTTCGTTAGCATAATAATCATATTCGATATATCCTTCGTCGCCCTCTTCTTTTAGAACACCTGTCACAGGATCATAATTATAGAGGTAATTATATTCTTTCGTATTGAGTTTCGCATCGTGATCGCCATAAAATACAATAACTGTATCGTCGAACAATTTATTTTCATATAACGAATTTATAAATTCTCCTAGAGCCTGGTCGGCATAATGTACGCTTCTTATATAGTTTCCGATTTTTGTATCTTTTAAATATGGTTCCTCGACTTTTTCCATCTTTCCAGTTTCTTCGTTCATCCTATTTACGATGGTAGACAACTCAAACTCTCCATAAGCATCGCCACCATCCCAAGGAGTATGGTTAGTCAAAGTTATCAAAGTTCCCATGTACTTATCATTTTTCGATTCGATATCCTTTAAATATGGGATCATTTGTTCGAAAAAATCGTGATCGGATATTCCTAACCCGATAGAATTTTCTTCTGTGACGTTAAACGACTCTTTAGCATAGAATTTATCATATCCTAAAGATTTATGCATCGGAGCTCTGTTCCACATCGAACTATTGTTGCCATGCATGCTGAAAGTGTAATACCCTTTCTCTTTGAGTAGTTTCTGTATGGAAGTGTAATTCCTGTCATAATAATTGACGAATACCGTTCCAGACAAAGCAGGCATCAAAGAAGTACTTAAAGTAAATTCTGTATCGCTTGAAGTCCCTACACTTACCTGTGGATAAAAATTACTAAAATACAAGCCTTCCTTCTTCAGTTTGTTCAAGTTAGGAGTAACTTCTTGACCATTTACTTCTAAATCTATGAACATCGTCATGAGACTCTCCATATGAATAAAAACTAGATTTTTATCTTTGTAGATACCGGTATACTTGTTTTTCTTATGTTCAGTATCTTTTTCACTATAGTACTCTAAAAACTTACTCGCCGCGTCGTCATATCCGAAATACGAAAATAATCTCGATTGAGCACTTTGTATCACATCGTTGATTTGATAGACGAGAATGCCGTACCTTTCAACTATATATTCCCTATTCCACTGTTTTACAAGTCTGCTGATATCTGTGCCAGTAAGCGTAACTATATTCATGCATAGTAAGATCACACCTACCAATAACACTGTACCAAAATTCTTCTTGCCGTTTTCGATTTTACTGACATAGTTGAAATAATTATGAGAATTTAAAGACAAGTGTACCACGTGAAACATTAGAGGAAACACTACATATATTAGATGCCAAGGAGTCAATTTGTCGAAGACTGCATCCGTGACAGTATTGACTTGACCTAAACTCTCTATTAACCCCACTGTCACATAAGAATTATAGAAAGTATAATATATACCGTTTATTAGACATATCAATGTCGTCAAAATCAATACAGTCTGAAGATATATATATTGTTTCTTTGGCCTAAATAAGTATCCTATAGCGCCTAAAAGAATTATGATAGATATATCGAACATCAAAGATTGAATGCTCCAAACCTTGCTTCCCAAAGTAGTTACTCCAAGTACGGTCACTTCGACCATCATTATGAGTACAAAAGCAAAAAACTGTTTGTTAGTAAGAGCAAAAATCTTCAACGATTTTTCATGTTTTTTAATAAAGTTCTTAATCTTTTTTTTCAAAGTCATCCCTTCTTACAGGCTAATTATATCAAAAAAAACGCATAATTAATACGTTTTTTATTATATGGAAGTGTAAAACGTCTACTCTACAGTTACAGACTTGGCTAAATTTCTAGGTTTATCTATCGTGCACCCTCTCATCTTTGCAACTTCATATGCTATCATCTGTAGTGGAATTATACAAAGAAGTGACGACAAATTTGAGCGATAAAATGGCAATTTTATAGTTATGTTAGAATAATCTTTGACGTCGACGTCGATATTGTCACTGACGATCATTATTACAAAAGCCCCGCGAGATGCGACTTCTTTTATATTGCTGATCGTCTTCTTTGCTATAAGTTCATCCGTTAAAACTGCTATGACTGGAGTTCCTTTATCGATGAGTGAAATAGTTCCATGTTTCAATTCTCCTGCGGCATAAGCTTCGCTATGAATATAAGATATCTCTTTTAGTTTTAATGATCCTTCCAAGCAAAGAGCATAATCTATCTGCCTTCCGATAAAGAATATGTCTTCAAATTTATATATTCTTTCAGCAATTTGTCTATATATATTATCGTTCTCTATCAACTTTTCTATATCTATCGACAACTGAGCTAATTCTTTTTCAATTTCTGGATTTAACCTATCTTTAAAAGCTAAAAGCCAAAATATTATACATTGAGCAAAATATGCCTTTGTCGTCGCGACAGCCACCTCGTTTCCCGCCAAAGTATATATAACCTCGTCTACCTCCCGCGCGATAGAACTTTCTTCTACATTCACGATACCTAACGTAGAAGCACCACAATCATTTGCTTTTTTAATTGCTGCTAAAGTATCGGCAGTCTCGCCCGACTGTGAAATAGCAACTACGAGATCATCTTTTCCCACGAAGGTTTTTTTATACCTAAATTCGCTGGCAATCTCCACATTTACGGGTATTTCTACGTACTTCTCCAAAAGATATTTGCCGACTAACCCAGCATGCATAGCACTTCCACAACCTAGTATGGTTACACTTTTATATCGTTTCAGGTCCGATAAAGAAGCGTTTTCTATATTTTTTATATACTTAGATATCAATCTTCTCATCACATCAGGCTGTTCGTGTATCTCCTTTAACATAAAGTGTTCGTAATTGCCCTTATCAGTCTCGTTCACATCTTTATCATAGATCCTGATTTCGCACAGTTTGACATCTCCTTTATCGTCGAATAATTGTACATCATTTGCACTCACTATAGCGTAGTCGCCATCATCTAAAACGACATACCTCTTCGTACGTTTCAAAATGGCATGTATGTCGCTAGCTAAATAATTTTCTCCCTTACCTACACCTATAACTATGGGGCTTAAATTCTTAATCAAATATATCTCATCTAAATTGTCGTCTAAAAGAACCGCTATCGCATATGAACCTCTCACGATTTTCTGAAACTCTTTTATAGTCTCATGCATATCTTTGAATTTTGAGTATAAACTATCCAAAAGTGCTGCCGCTACTTCGGTATCAGTCTCAGAGATAAATTCTATACCTCTCGTCGAAAGTTCTTTTTTAATCTCCAAATAATTTTCTATTATACCATTATGAACCACGGTAATTTTTCCCACTCTATGAGGATGAGAGTTAATTTCGTTCGATTCTCCATGAGTAGCCCACCTAGTATGACCGATGCCGACAGAACTTTCCAAAGACTTAGACAGCTTAGCTTCCAAGTTTATGATCGACCCTTTAGACTTTATGACATCTACACTTTTACCAGTAACTACAGCTATTCCGGCAGAATCGTACCCCCTATATTCCAAATTATACAAACCTTCAAGTAATACCGGTACAGCAATTTTTCTCTTACCGATATACCCTATTATTCCACACAAAAAATTTCCTCCTTAAATTATGTTTCTTTGCATGATATATATTTTGTTATAATTTTGATTTTATTTTTTATATATAACTCACGACCGCATAGCCGAGATAGCATCCGCCGAATATTTCGATAACTATCTTCCTCGTCACCCAAAATGGGCCTGGCGCTAGAAGGAGAAGAACCTTCCTATATTCTCCAACTTTAATATTACCAGTATATGCTCTTACCGAAAAAAAATCAACTAGTCTTAAAAGACTCGTCAATCACTTTTTAAGTTTCATTACAAATTCTTTCTCTGGTACAAACTCTAAAGACGATACCCCTCTATAAAAGAGAGGATCTAACACCTCTAGTTTTTCACTACAGGCTGAAAATGTTTTAATATTATGATTGATCACTAAGTTAGTATTGTCATCCAATTCGACGACGCCTCTCAAATGTTTAGTATCTCCTAACTTCATAGACATATTTGGCGTTATGAGACCTCTATTTGAACAACCGATAAAGTTTAAAATCTGTTCTAAAGGAAAAACTTTAAGCTGAGTACACCCGTTATGATTATGACCACAGACGCACAGATCGACGTTCTTAAGTAAAACGAGTCTGTGCAATTCAAAAATGACGTTCGGGTAATGACACATGAGAATGTTGATCGACTGTGAATCTAATGTAGTTAAAAAACTTAAATCGATCTCATCCAAAATGATTTGAAAATTCTCGAGTGGATTACTAAAGTAATTTACTGAAGGATTGATACCCGATACTGTATAACCGTCGTCTAAAATAGCCGTTCTATTATTTAAAATGAATACTCCTGTCATCGAGCTGACTATCGATTCGAACCTTTCTTTGAAAAGTTTTTCACCAGTTATCCATGGACTTCCAACAGGTCTTTCCAAATTCTTAAAGTAGTGTCCTAGATCGTGATTACCATACACGACATAGGTCGGCAATATCTTCCCTAAAGAAGCCAAAAACCATAATATCTTTTTCGTCAATTGCTCATCTTCAAGGGCACTCGTCTGATCTAAAATATCGCCGACTAACAAAATTGCATCATAATCTTTATTTGACGCTTCTTTTAAAATTCGATCCAAATTGATGAAATCTTTTTCTTTAAAAAAATGTAGGTCGGATATGACTAAAAAATGTTTATCATTTTTACCACAAGAACTGCAAGTATATTTAAAAACTTTTAATCCAGACTCACTTTTTTTGCCTCCATAGGTATATGTTTTCAAGACATTACCTCCTTTTTTGTAACATACTATACCATAAATTCTTTACAGTAGATATTTTATTTGACTTTTGGTACAATGAATATAATCTATAAGGGACAAAATGATAGATTGGAATGGTAATTATGCGTCTTATGAATAATTTTATAAACTTGAATGAACAAAATGAAACTTTTAAAGCTGACTTCATTTGTGAATGTGGCACTCACAAATTCACTATCACCCACACAGGCACTAAGCGAATAGTTCCCCTTTTGAGTATACTGAGAAAGAGACATAATCAAATTAGGATCAAAGCCGAATGTCGTAACTGCCACAGAATATACACGCTATATGATAGTGCAATAGATGGAATAAAACCTAAAAGTGCGCGAGAATTTGAATTCGCTCAATTTTCTAAGAACGGTAACGACATTTTCGAACTTGAAATAAAGTATAATTTCTCAGCTGAATTCTATAAAACTGATAAATTCAAAGCGATAACTATTCACATCAAAGATGATTCAAAAACTTATCGCCTTATCTAGGGAATTTTTTAAAAACCTCGACAAAAAGAGATTTATATTATAAAATTGCATTAGGAGATGATAGTATGATGAATTATTACATAGACTTAGGATCATCTACGATCAAAGTTTATCGTTACGAAAAAGAATTGGAGCTCATAGAGGAACACTCTATTTACTTTAAAAACGGATTCGATGCTGAAAAAGGCATCAGCGAAGAAAATTTAAAAGCACTATGTACTTATTTTACAGAGTTAAAGGATAAGTATGATTTAAAGTATTTCAACACGTCTATCTTTGTTACAGGCATCTTTAGAAATCTTACTTTAGAACGCAAAAGAGAGTTAGTGAAGTTGTTTAACGACGAATTTGATCTACACTTTAATATAATAAGCCACGGTATAGAAAACTATTACCTCGGAAAAGCTATGGAAAACGATTATAATGGAAAGAAAGTCTTGATAATAAACATGGGTGGTAAGACGACTGAATTAGTAACTTTCGTAGGAACAAAGATCACCAGCACTTTAAATTTAAATGTCGGAGTAGCAGATTTGTTAAATAAATTCGACAAAGTAAACGACAAATATAGTGGAAACACAGTAGAAGAAATCGAGTCTTTTGTCCAAGAAAAGATGGGCGATCTAGACTTAGACCCAGACTACGATTGTGCTATCTTTACAGGAGGAGAAGAGAGATTTGAATTATTGACAGGATTCAATCTTGTAGAGAATACCCTATTCGACGACGGAATTCACAAATATATGATAACTCTCGAAGATTATCTAAAAGGTACAGAAAAAGTATTTGCAGACATCTCTATGGAAGAACTTTACGAGATGATGCCCTCTAATCCAAAATGGATGGACGGAGCTAGAAGTGGCGCAGTTTTACCGCTTCCCTTATTCAGAAAATGTAACGTTAAATGGATAATTCCTTCAGACTTAAATCTCATAAACGGCGTAATAAACGATTTATAGAACAGTAATTTGGAAATAGCCTCTAAATTATAAGATCCCATAAAATGTTTTAGCAATAATTTAATAAACGAAGATCTATTTTATGATTGTCAAACCAAAATAATATACTAACAATCATTTTTTACCATAATATAAATACGACAATAAATAAAAGCCTAAAATTGAAAAGGCTTTTTTATTATCTTGATTAGTAGTAGAGTATATATTTTATATCAATTCGGCCAACTTGATGAAGAAGAATCTTTCTAGACATATCCAACTTCCCAACCTAACGATTCCACTGTCCAACTTTTGGGGTTCAGTTCATTTTTGGCTGCGCCCATTAAACCAAATTTTGTTCTTTCTGAAGTTCTTTCGATTTCTAATTGAGCAAGTATAGTAGTCATTCTCATAAAGAATACACCAGTAGGAGTAGAAGTATTAATCTCTTCACATTCACTTTCTAAATCACATTTGTATTCTTCTAATAATTTACAAATAGTTTCTAAGTCTTGAATAGAACGAGTTAATCTATCTAACTTATAAACAAGTATCTTGTTTATCTTCCCATCTTTCATATCTTGTATCACTTCTTGGAATTTAGGTCGATTCATACTTTTAGCAGAAACTCCTTCTTCACGATAGACTTTATAAATCTTATATCCTTTCCATTCACACAATCCTTTAAGACTCTCTTCTTGCTCATCTAAACTAAAACCAAATCTAGACTGATCCTCTGTACTTACACGAGGATAAATCCCTACAACAAAGTTCTTCTTTTCTCCGTTCATATTTTTTTCTTCTCCTTTCTTTGAACGACAAAAAAAGGGGCTGAGTGGAAATGAATAATTTTCATTCAGTTCTTTTTTGTTTTGGAAAAGGAAATTTTTCTTTTTTTAAAGCACTCGATTTTTTCCAATAATTACTTTCAATTTTATTACTATCCAATAAAGTGAAAAATTTACGAACATTTCTGCCTAAACACATAAGCATAATTTCACATGATACTTTCTCCATGCCACGTCTTCTAATACGTACATACTGCATATTTTGTTTGAGTTGACCAAAAGTTACTTCTACTTGAATGCTCCTGTTAATTCTTATTTCTATTCCTTTAGGGTTGAGTAAATTATATCTCGCTTCTTCTTTCAATAATTCATAATGAGGTATTAATTCATATAATCGATAATCAAAGTCCTTATTTTTTAAATTTTTCTTGCATATATATGAAAAACCACAATCATTACAACCAGTAAATTTATACAGTTTGCTTTCTGCATATCTTTGATGATGGTAGTAATCAAATGGAATCTCCTCTCCAATACAAGTATTTAAACATAATACTCCATCAGTAAATGTATAAAAAAGTTGAGGACGTTTTCCATCTGCTTCACCAGTCCATGCTTGAAATTTTACATAGTTTCCTATTTTGTGTTCTCTCATATACTTATAATTTATATAGATACCATACCCAGAATCGGCACATTCATTCGATGGATATTCCTTATAGTATTTAAAATATAAATCATTCATAGGTATAAAAGTATAATGATCACTTCTATCTTGAAATACACCATACATAGTAATTAGTCCACTTGATACCATTACTTGAATATTGTATCCTGCATGAAAATCGTGACTGAGTTTAGAGTAATAATCTTCTTTTAATACCATTGCTGTGGCATCATTATCTGTTTTAAAATATGAGTTTCTATTATCACCGCAGATACGTTCTTTTCCTCATATTCCAGCAACTTAATTAAGTATTTATATGCTATCTTGTAATTTTTCTGTTCCTTAGTTAATCGTTTACCTTTACCAGATGGAATAGAATTTACATCAATATTTTCTTTTGTAACATAAGATTCTATTATTTCTTTTAGTTTATTGCTTTTAATTAATTTTTTATCAGTAATTTCTATTTCCATTAATAATAAAAGTTCTCTAATTTTTATATCTAATTTCTTATGATACGTGGTAGGTTTCCAAACAAATTTATATTTATTAGCATTTGCTTCTATCTTAGTTCCATCTAAATATTGATTACTTATATCTAAATTAAATTCATCTATAATTGCTTTAGTTATCATTGTAAATATTTCGTACTGATATGGAAGAATATATTTATTTATACAATCTTTTATAGAACTGTCGCTTGGCTGTTCTTGTTGCATTATATACATTACTCTTAAATCAAAAATACATAATCTTTCTATTTCACGTATGGAGCTTCTAAATTTTGAGAAACAATATATAATTGTTGCTGTTAAATTATATGGATTATAGCCTTTTCTTCCTATCTTATTTTGTTCTTTTTCTATGATTTTTCCAATTTCACTTTTATTTAAAATTTCAATATATTTGTCAATTTTATCATATTCCTCACAGCATTGTTTTGAGGAAACTATAAAAAGTGACCTATTTATGATAAAATAGTTCATGTGATACATCTTCTTTCGCTAATTAGATTGTATCACATAATGCGTTGGAATTGATTTTCTAACGCTTTTTAATATTTTATCTAAATTAAAAAAGAACTGAATGAAAACTATTCATTTCCACTCAGCCCCAATCATTAACGTCACTTGGTGCGACGATTTTACCTTTTGGAGCGAATCACATACAAGTTACGAACTTCGTTCTCTTTCTAAGATACTTATATATTATCAAAGTTAAATATGCAATACTCAATTTGTTTATGACAACAAATTGAGCTTTATGATGCGTTAAACAATAGCTAATTTTGATACATTAATTAGATAATTATAGTATATCCAATTCTATTTTACTTGAATTTGATTAGCAACAACATATCTTTTTTTATAAATGTCTACCTTGACTCATTTCTTCTTCTATTTCTGTAGTTTCACCGTATTCTTGAGGCTCAGTAATTCCATGTGGGTGAGCTTGATTATTAGGAGTTATTGGTATAGAAGTTACTGTCTCTTCATACGATTGCTGTTGAGGCTCAGTAACTCCATGTGGGTGAGCTTGATT